>JAUWJN010000083.1 GCA_030607655.1 bacterium | reverse complement strand
TTCTTTGCGTGCCGGTAGCAAGGTAGCGATCTACAAAATTGGTAGCGGCGGAGGGATTCGAACCCCCGACGACGCGGGTATGAACCGCGCGCTCTGACCAACTGAGCTACGCCGCCACCCCTTAAGTCTGCTAGCCAACTAGCTAACGCCTTCGTCCCCGGCGGGCCCGCTTAGGCTTCTTATCTTCGCGCTGGTGCTGGTCTTCTTCGCGGATCCGCCGCGTAACCTGCTCCTCAAATTCGCGGAAGGCTTCGCTGTCAAACTCGCCCAATAACTTGTAGTCAATTCTCGCCTGACTCATAATAATACCTAGTAAACCAACAGCCTAATCATACCGTTTTGAGCCGGTTGTGTCAACTGCTAGCGGGTTATGATGGTGTGAGGTAGCAAGTTTCTCTTGACTATTGGCGGGCGATGTGCTACAGTATACAAGCTAGAGCCCGATATCATCGGGCATAGCTATATAGTCAAGGCTAGGCCAAAGCTGGTGTGCCTCCCAGGATACACGTAGTTCTTCCAGGGTCGGCTGCCCGTCATGCATAGCCAATACTGGGAAGGGAGGTGCCCCCAATGGCAAAAGGCACAATTAAGTGGTTCAACGCCGATAAGGGCTATGGTTTCATTGAAGCCGAGGAGGGGGAGGATGTATTCGTACATTTCTCCGCCATCATCGGCACAGGATACCGTACCCTGAACGAGGGAGACCAGGTCGAGTTTGATGTTATTACTGAGGCCAAAGGTCCCCGCGCCGAGAACGTTAAGATCATGAGCTAGTTAATGATCCCTACATTCTGAAGCACAACCCCCGCTGCCTGGTGGCGCGGGGGTTGTCGGTTATCTTGACTAGCCCGCCAACCCCAGCCGCTGTTCCCACTCCGTACATACCTGCTGCGCCTTCGCGGCCGCAATGCCGGTGTATTTACTGGGATCGCGTAACAGCTCGCGTTGGGCTTCGGTAAACTGTTCGAGATATGGCCTGAGCTCCTCGTCCGCCTCCAACAGGTCACAGAAGTATTGGCCGCTCTGTTGAGCCTGGAGCGTCAGCCTGCGTATCGCCTCATGAGCATCAGGGTAGCCGGCGGCCGCCAGCAGAATATAGGCCGGTTCGGCGGCGATTAAGTCGGCATTCATCTCGAAATTCCGCTGCATACTATCAGCGTCAGTTACCAGCCGCCCCATAATCCGCTGCAGGCGCTTGACGGTAGCCACTAGGCCCACGATTATCTCCGGCAGGAACCGGGAAGAGGCTGAGTTAGTCAGGTCGCGCTGGTGGTCGGAAATCTGGTCGGCGTAGACCGTCAGCATCCGGGGGACAAAGGCCTTCCACATACTCTTGACATTTTCGAAGTTCCAGGGATTGCGCTTGTGGGGCATAGTTGAAGAGCCAACCTGCTCGGCCTCAACGGCCTCCCCCCCCTCGGCAATTTCGCTGCGCTGCAGGTTCCGCATATCGTCGGCCAGATTGGCGAGGACGCCGAAAGTGGCGATCAGAGTGTGGACGAAGTCAGCCATAAACTCCGGCGGAATAATCTGGGTGGAGTGACTGGCCGGCTGCAAGTCTAGCTGTCCCAGGACCTCCTGCTCAAACTCCCGCGGATCATCAAAGAACAGCGCACTGGCATTGTAGGCCCCCACGGCTCCGCTTACTTTGCCCCGCAGGTTATTAGCAGTCCGCCCGATGGCCTCAATCCGCTCGCCGAGCCGGGCGACGTATTCGGCCATAGCGAAGCCAAAAGTGATCGGCTCGGCATGCTGACCGTGAGTGCGGCCAATCTGCAAGGTGTTCGCCTCGCGGCGGGTCAGATCAATGAGTATCTGCTCCAATTCCAACAGTTGCGGGACTACCGCCTCACTGGTTGCCTGCTTGAAGCGCCAGGCCACAGCGGTGTCAATGACATCAAAACTGGTCAGGCATAAGTGAATATACGGGCGGCTCTGGGGGCTGACCTGGGCCTGCAGGCAATTAACCAGAGCCCGAATATTATGATGAATGCGCCTCTCTTCGGCGGCGACCGCTTCCGGCGTCACCTTCGGGGCGGCTTCACGGACTTCGTCAGCCACCGCTGGGGCACATACTCCCAAGTTGGCTAAGGCTTGGACCGCCACTACCTCCACTTGCAGCTCCGAGGCTATCCGGGCCCGCTCGGTCACATAAGGCCCCAGCATCTCACGCAACTGCTCATCCTGCCCATAGTAGCGGAAGTCCAGCGGACTGACGCAATCAAAGAGGTTTATCGTATTGTTGTCACTCATCGGCTGACTCGCCCTCCTCAGCGGCGCTAATCTTGACTAGAATTGCCTTGTCGGGATATACGAGTGGCTGGCTTACTATTTGGCTACTTGTACCGGCCGCGGTCACCACAGTGAACCGTACCAAACTCGGCAGGATAGGCAGTTCAAACCTAATGCCCGCCGTGTCGGTGTAAAAGAACCAATCATCTCTGGCCCGCACCAGTTCCCAGGTTCCTCCGCGCTGGTAGACGCGCACTATCTCAGTACCGGCCAGGTTTAGCCTCGTCGTAACCGCACTAGGCCATCCGCGGGTAATTACCGGCTCAGTGCCTGCCGCTGCCAGGGCATACATCTGCTGATGGTCAGTAACGAAGTGTTCCCGCGTCTGCTGGCCGGTATTTTCCGCGGCGCTGACCATCTTTACTATCCATCGGCGCGAGGCAGCGGGCGGCTGCTCATCCAGGCTACACCATACCACAGCGCCCTGGTCAGTGGCTGCCCTTATGCGCAAGTGTGGTGTTCGCGCTGACAGACTATTCGCCAACTCCCCGGCCATTCCCTGCACCGTCGGGGAGCCGAAGGTCAACAGGTCGGTCCCCGGCTCCTTAGTTATATCTCTGTCGGTGATAAATCTAAGCTCGCGGGACGAGGCGAGTTGCGGCAAGATTAGGTCGGGGATTTGCTGAGCATGCGGGCGCAAATACAGCCAATCAGTCGGCGCTGGCCCACAGTCAGGGAACCAGTTGGCCATTTGTACTTCCCGCCCTGCCTCGTAGACGCCATCAACCAGGGTCTCGTCTGGGCTATCATACACATCCTGCTCACTGAAGGCCACCGTCAGCCGCTGAGGAGATTGAAGCCGGGTGTTGCGGAACACTTCGCCGGCCAGGGCGACTAGTCCCCATCTGGTAGGGTCAGCAGCCACATCAAAATATGACAACTTGCGCGGGCCCGGCCGGCAGTTGTAGGTGAACAGAATCATACCGTCAATATCCTGCCGGGCAGCGAAGGCAGCCGCCTCCAGCATTCCCGCGGGGCGGTACTCATTGGGCCAGCAGACATTCCACTCGCGAATCACCAGCGGCTTGCCGGCTACTCGCGGGCCGCACAGGCGGCGGATGGCCGTGTCAAAGCCGGCGGCAGTCAGTGGACTCCCGGCCTCAAAGAAAGCCAGAACATCCGACGGCTGCGAGGCCTTGGTGACCGGATGAGCAAAATAATAGTTAGTGCCAATGAAATCCAACTCGGCGGCTACCGCAAATAGATCGGCAGGATATTCGGTATCAGTTACCGCCGTCAGTGGGACCTGGACACCCACCGCGCGAAGAAAGTCGCGCATCTGGGTGAAGTAGTCCCGATGAAGGCTGGCTGCGAAGCGGCGCACATCCGCGGCGCGGGCCTCCGGATTAGGGACCTGTGGTGATATGCCCGGCAACGCGACTTCCCCTTGCTCCAGATCTTCAAAGCCCGCCAAGGCGTTAGCCCCCCAGGCTTCTTTCAATTGCTGAGTAGTCCGATATCGGCTGCGCAGCCAGAAGTTCCAGCGCCGCAGCAGTTCCTCCCGATAGGGCGAGACCATCTGCCTCCAATCCTTCTGGCGGGCCAGCAGTCCGTTCTCATCGCATAACTCAAGCATAACCACCGCTGGGTCCTGCGCATAACTCAGGCCAGTGTACGGATTGACGTGATCAACGAGCAGCTCGCGGGCATACTCCCGCTGCAGTTCGATCAAGCGCTCATTGAATAATGCATAGGGCTTGGCACCTCGGCCCAGCGCCTCGCCATTGATTACCCCCTCCGGCTCCCAGAAGGTTCGGTAGTCCAACAGGTCCAGGTACACGTATATGCCGCGCCTTTTCAGAGCAGCGATCCAATAATCCACGGCGTCACGCTTCTCGGGGTCAATGCGCGGCTTGCGGCCGGCTCTCCCTGGGGGCAGCAGGCCGCCCACATCGTCCAGATGGTGAAGGCGAACGAGGTTAAGGCCAGCTCGCGCAAACACAGCGGCGGACCTGTCTATGACATTATGCGGCTGGAAGACTGCGTCTTTGGCAACATTAATGCCCCAAAACCGGGTGCGGGTTCCATCCTCAAAATAGAAATGGCCGTCAGTACCCACAAAGAGGAAGCCTTGTTGTCCAGCCGGCGGCGAAAGTCGAAAGCTGAAGTCCACCAGGCACGAATCGGCGAACGGGACATTTACATCTAGGCGGGGTGGGTCATTGAGGTCAACGGCAACGGCAACCTCACCCCTGGCCCCTCTCCCTGCGGGAGCGGGGGTTAATAGTGGGGTATCCCCGGCGGCAGGAAAGAAGGAGAGTAGCGCGGTTGGCACGATGCTGACTAGCAATGTGACCAGACCCGACAACAAAACTGCCTGGACTAGGCGTTTCACTGGGCAACCTCCGCCGGCGACAAGCCACTACTGGTTGTGGTGATGGTGACCATCTGCATCTTCTTAGCAGTCAGGCGACTCAGCAGGGCGGGAAGAATATCTATGGTCGCGTCTTCCCCATTATGTAACAGTATAATTCCCTGGGGCTGGATATCCCGTATCAGCCCCGTTAGTACCTGCTGGGTAGCAGCACCAGGGTAATTGCCTATGTTGACAGTCCAGAACACCGTGGTGAAGCCCCAGGTAGCGGCGGCGGCTCGCACCATCTCGTCATAGTGCCCGCCGGGGGGCCGAAACAGGGTCACGTTAACTCCCGTAGCACGCCAAATCGCCGCCCGGCTCGTTACCAGTTCCCGTTCCACCTCCAGGGGGCTGCATGCTCGCAGATTACGATGTGTATAGGAATGAGAGGCAAGCTGGTGACCACGGCGCAGAATCTCGCGGGTTAGCTGGGGATACAGGTCCACTTGTTTACCTACTAGAAAGAAGGTGGCCTTCACCCCAAATCGGTCCAGTTGGTCCAAGATCCAGGGAGTTATCTGGGGATGGGGGCCATCGTCAAAAGTCAGGGCTACCGCCGCCGAGCCTGGCAGGAGCTGATGAATCTCCGTGGGCGAACGGAGAACCGGTATATTCATCTTCATACCGAGGGCCAGCAGATGCTCGCGCAGCCGCGGTAGAGTCGGTGAGTAATTGAACGCAGTTTCATAGCTGTCCCAAGCTCGCTGCGGCTGCCCGGCGGCCTCCCAGATCCGACCACACAGGTGTTCCCATTGGCCCGGGCGAGGGCGCACGCGTAACTGGTGACGCAGGAAGCTGCTAGCTATCCGGCGGCAGGTGCGCTCTTGCGTTGTTAGGGTACGGTTGCCGTTTTGCACTATCACCCCGATGCTGGCTTTGCGTACTATCTGGCCCGCCTTGCTATATCCGTCCACCCGCAGCCGCTGCACGCCATCGGGGCAGATTGTAGAATCCACCAGCAGGGCAAACGGCTCTACATTGGTGATACCGACAAATTTGTCTCCCAGTAGCAGCGCTATGTATTCCACACCCGCAGTACCCTTGACACGCAGACGGGCGTGAATCTTGCCGGTGATAGTCTGCATATGCTGAGGGTAGATGATGCTAAAGTCAGGCTCTTGATGCAAATACTCACTGGCCGATGGTGGGGTTGGGGGGAGCGCGGCAACTACCACGGGAAGCTCGTTTTCCTGAGCATACCGAGCCGCCGGGGAGAATAAACAACAGTCTACCCAGGTACTAGCCGCGTCCAAGGCTATAGCTGGACCCTCCATTATGGTGATAGCCTCGGAAAGACGGTTCTGCACATAGAGGCTGGCCGTCAAGGCATAGCGAGCTAAGGGGTTTTGGGGATTGGACTCTAAAACGGGCACCGCCCGGACCCGGGCGCTGTCATAAAGTCCTAGCATACAGTCCAAATAGGCCAACGCGGCGGTTATCTCGTCGCGCTCAGGCAGGTCCAGGCTCAACAAATCCTCATAGGCACTCCGCGCTGCCGGGTAATCGCGCCTCTGGCAATAAGCTGCCCCCAGGGCTAAGTGAGGCAGCGACAAGGCGCTCCCCCGAGTGGACGCTCGGTGGAAATTATCCAGTGCCGTCAGCAGCTCTCCCTGTCGCAGCCGCGCTAGCCCCAGGCCGACCAGGGCCGACTCGCAGAAAGCGTCCTGCTGCAGCACTCCAGCAAATTTGTCGCCTGCCTGAGCGTACTCCCCACCCTGCAGCAACCGACAGCCCTCCAGCAGCATCTCACCCGTTGAGGCCGCAAGGGGAGAGCTGAGCAGCAGGGCAGCCCCGAGGCTGGCAGCCAGGGCGATTGAATTGTAAGCTCGACAAGTCGGCACCAACGTCCTCACGGGGAGTTGGGCGGCAGGTGGACATCTCCGGCGGTTATTTCGCGGCGGCCGGCGGCGGTCTCAATTATCAGAGCGCCGCCGGGGCCGATATTCACAGCCTGGCCGGTAATCTTCTCAGCCCCGGCCTCTACCATCACATATTTTCCCAGCACGCAGTCAAACTGCTTATACCCGGCTATAATCGTGTCCCCCTGACCCGTATTGAATTGGTCATATATCACATCAATCTTCTCAAGCAGCGCTATCAATACCTCTTCGCGCTGCACCCGGCAGTCACACTCCGCCGCTACTGTGGTCACGGGCAGGGGAATTTGCTGCTGCAAGAGGCCCGCCTCGCCGGTGACATTCAACCCCAAGCCTATCACTACAGCCCTCTGGCCCCCCTCCAGGAGTATACCCCCGACTTTGCGCCGGCCGATGAGCAGATCATTGGGCCATTTGGTGGCCATATTGAGCTGATATAGGCCCGAGAGGGCTTGAGCGGCCGCGGCTGCTGTGCCCAGCGACAGTATGGGCAGCAATTGCGGACTAACCGGCGGCCGCAGGAGGATAGAGAGGAGCAGGGAGTGGCCGGGAATATCTATCCACTGCCGACCGCGCCGACCGCGACCGGCTATCTGGGTCTCGGCTACCACTACCGTGCCCTCAGGCTCGCCGGCCGCCGCCAACCGGCGGACCTCATCGTTGGTGGAGGATAGCTGGGGGTAATACAGCAAGCGACGGCCCACAATTCGGGCCGCCAGGTTGGCTTGGACCTGCGCTATGTCCAGGACGCTAGTCATCGCTGGGCTCGGCGGCCTGATTGCCCTCAGTCGGCGCGTGATGGGCCGCTGGTGGTGGCTGGGGCTGACGGAAGTCGGGAATGGAGACCGGGACGGAGGCCGTGATACCGGGCAGCTCCGAGGCTAGCTCTACCGTCAACTGCTGGGTGCCGCTGGCGGTGGCAATGATGGCGAAAGTAACGGTGGTTGACTCACCGCCCTTCAACGGCCCCCGATAGACAATTCCTTCGGGAAGAGTCACGTGCAGCGTTCCTTGGGGCCTGACGCGAACTACGGCCTGGGCCACATCCACTTCCGGCTCAATTTTCACCTTGACTACCGCTTCCTGGCCTACCACTCGCTGCTTCGGCGGAATTACCGTCACCTTCACGCCGGCAGTTTCCTCGTAGGCACCGGCGACAGCCTTTTCGGCGGCATTACCACTGGCGTCGAAGGTCAGACGACCAGCCCCACCGGCTAGTGGAGCTGGGCCCGCGGGCGCTCGCGCCAGAGCCATTGCCTCTGGGGGTTCAGGCGCAGCGGCTTCATGGGCCATTACTCCTTCGGCCTCCGCCAGCGGCGGGCTGGGGACAGTAGCGTCAATGGCAGCGCCCAGCGGCGGAGCAGGTGGCGCCATCTCTACCTCGCCCTTCAGACTGGGAGGAGCAGGTAACTCTTCGGGATGACGAGCAACCCGCACTGGCGGGGGCGTTGGGGGGGAGACAGATGGCGCGGTTGCAGGCTTGGACTCAGACGGCAGCGAGGGCGGCAGTGTCTCCGCCTCCGGGGCTTCAGCGACTTTTGCGACTTCCGTGGGAGCTTCGGCTCTTTGCGCGGGGGTCGCTGGTCCCCAGCCCACAGCCCGCCGCGCCGTTATCGCGGTAGGGCGTTGATAGGAAAAGATAGCCCAGAAGCCCACCAACAGGCACGCCGCAGTAGCCACCGCTCCCACGCCCTGCCAGGAAATCCGGTAGCCAAACACTCTCTGCTGCACGGGCAGGGCCTGGCGGATGCGGACCGGCAAGTCCTGGGGAGCGGCCACGGTCGGCAGCTCGCGCAGCGCCGCCACGGCGCGGCGGAAGGCGTCTAACTCGCGGGCACAATCGGGGCACTGGCGCAGATGAGCTGCCATCTGCTGGTGCTGGCTAGCCGGCAGGCTCTCCTCAATAAAGTCGGTAAATCTCTCGCGCCACTGCTCACAATTCATCGGTTACTCTTTGCGCCGCTAAGTGGAACACTTTATTATTTGCTAGATATGTCAAAGGTATGACTGCTAGGCTAATCAAAAAGTTCCAAGTGTTGCGCCAGCAGTTCCTTCAGGATAAGCCGGGCCCGGTTCAGCCGCGATTTGACCGTGCCCACGGGTAGCTCGAGCATCTGGGCAATCTCCTGGTAAGAGAATCCGTTCAGGTCGTATAGCACTACCACCGCTCTATGCTCCGCGGTCAACTGCTGCAGAGCATTGTGGACTAGCTGCTGACGCTGATGTTG
>JAUWJN010000081.1 GCA_030607655.1 bacterium | reverse complement strand
GGGAAGATGGTCAGGGGCAGGCGTGCCAAGGTGATGCCGCGCCGGTCCTTGTCAACCTGGACCGGCTCTATCCCAGTGATGTGCAGCGGATACTCGGTCTGTAGTTCGGCGCTGAGTTCTTCCAGGGCCCCGCGGACCTGCTCGGCATCTTCGGGCGTGGCCAGGGGGACCTCGGCAATGTAGTTTACGTAAGGCTCTTCATAAACAGTGACTTTGGTAATGGTTCCGTTAGGGATATGGTGGAGTTGATTGTCCAGGTCGCGCAGGACAGTCACGCGCAGCCCAATCTGCTCGACCAGGCCGAAATTCCCCGACAGGTTGACGTAGTCGCCTACGGCATACTGGCCCTCCAGAAGCAGAAACAGGCCGCTGACCAAATCGCGGACAAGAGTTTGCGCGCCGAAAGCTACTGCTGCGCCCAAAAAACCTATTCCGGTTAGTATCGGGAGCAGATTAACATTCAATGCGCCCAAGATCCAGATGCCAGTCAGCAGTACAATTACCCATCTGGCAATGTTGGCTATCAACGAGACGGCAGTGGCGGCGCGCTGCTGGCGAGTACGAGCGGGCCCGGTGGCAGATGCCGCCGACTGTTCCAGCCGCCGGCGGGCGCGGGCAAAACCGGCCATCAGCAACCAGTAGATGCCGGCGGCGACCAACAGGATCAGGATAATACTCCCGATTTTACCGACCATAGTTTCTGGCGTGAGGAATTCGGCGTACACTTCCTGCCAGAAGCCAGCCGGGGTAATCTTCTCGGCTGCGTCCACCGCTTTGTCAGCTAGCTGTTTAGTCTCGTTGGGCATCTTAACATACCTCCGGGAGAGCTATGGTCTCGTCGTAAGGTAATTCGCCAAGCGGTGGATGTGTTCCTGCCTGCGAGTTGGCGCCGTTTACTCAGAGGGTGTAGTATTCACAACAGGTAGAAAGTCGCTGTCGTGCATCATCTGGGTGGCGCGGAAGAGGCTTTCGGAGGTGCCGGCGTCTGACCAGCCAAAGTCAATTATGTCATAGCTGAGCAGCCCGCGCTCCAGATAAGCGTTGTGAACATCAGTTATCTCATATTGGCCCCGCGCGGACAACTGCAGGGCGGGCAGAATCTCCCATAGCAGTTGGTCGTACATATATACGCCAATAACTGCATAGGAGGATGGAGGCTGGGCCGGCTTTTCAATGATTTTGGCAATGTTATCTTCATCATCAAATTGGGGCACACCGAAGCGCTCCGGGTCGGGTACCTCAGCTAGCAGTACCTTAGCCCCCACGGGATTTGCCAGATAACTTTCCACAAAGGGGCGAATGCTGCCGGCCAGGATGTTGTCGCCCAGCATCACCAGGCAACGATCATCGCCGACAAAATGTTGGGCACAGCGCACGGCGTCAGCGATACCTTGCGGCTCTCGCTGGTAAGTAAAGTGCAGGTGATCCAGACCGAACTCGCGACCGTCGTGGAGCAGCTCCAGAAAGGCGCCGGGATTGTTGCCGCCGGTGACCAGCATTATGTCGCGGATCCCGGCGTCCACGAGGCTGTGCAGCGGATAGTAGACCATTGGAAACTGGCCAACGGGCAGCAGATGCTTGTTAGTCACCCGGGTCATCGGGTCCAGGCGGGTACCCAGGCCACCTACTAGGATGATGCCCTTCATTGTTGCACCATGTTTAAGAAGTATTGTTGGATACGCCGGGCGTCGGTGAGTTCGGGATGGAACGCGGTCGCCAGCAAATTGTCCTGGTGAACCATTACAATCTTGTCCTTAAGTGTCGCCAACACCTCCACGCCTCTCCCGACCCTGGTGACATACGGCGCTCTGATAAACACAGCGCGCACCGGCCCGTCGGGTATGCCGTCTATCTTCAGATCGGTCACAAAACTGTTCACCTGGCGGCCAAAGGCGTTGCGGCGCACCGCGATGTCCATTAACCCCAGCCGCCACTGGTCGCTGCCTTCAATCTCCTTGGCCAGTAGAATCATACCGGCGCAGGTGCCCCAGATAGGTGCCTCGCGCTGGTGAAGCTGCATTATTGCCTCATCCACCCCAAATCGCTCGCACAGCTTACCAATGGTGGTGCTCTCCCCGCCCGGAATCACCAGTCCCTGGCACTCCAGCACTTCTTCAGGCTTTTTGACCAGGACTGCCTCACAGTCCGATTCAGAGAAGGCGTGGAGGTGCTTGGCAAAATCACCCTGTAAAGCCAGGATACCTATGCGTGGTGTCATACCCGGTCTACCAACCCCGGGTGGCCAGGCGTTCTTCTTCGGGAAGGCTGGCGACGTCAATACCGACCATGGCTGCGCCCTTCAGGCCCTTGCAGGCTTTGGCGACCTCGTGCGGATCTTCATAGTAGGTGGTCGCGTGCACGATGGCCAGAGCGCGCTCGGCGGGGTCCTCGGACTTAAATATACCTGAGCCTACGAAGATAGACTCGGCGCCCAGTTGCATCATCAGAGCGGCGTCGGCAGGGGTGGCGATGCCGCCGGCGGAGAAATTGGGCACCGGCAGTTTGCCCTCGTGGGCTACCTGCCGCACCAGCTCAAACGGCGCGCCGATATTCTTGGCCTCGGTCATTAGCTCATCATCGCGCAGACCTTTGAGGTGTTCAATACCGGTTATCACGGCCCGCATATGGCGAGTGGCCTCCACGATATTACCCGAGCCGGCCTCGCCCTTGGTGCGAATCATCGCCGCGCCCTCGCCGATGCGGCGCAGCGCCTCGGCCAGGTTGGTACAGCCACAGACGAACGGCACGTTAAAGTCGTGCTTCCAGATATGGAAATTCTGGTCAGCGGGGGTGAGCACCTCACTCTCGTCAATAAAGTCCACACCGATTGCTTGCAGTACCTGCGCCTCGGCGAAGTGTCCGATGCGGCACTTGGCCATAACTGGAATGGTTACCGCGTCCATAATCGCTTCAATAATGCTCAAATCAGCCATGCGGGCCACGCCGCCCTCGGCGCGGATATCGGCGGGGACCCGCTCCAGCGCCATTACTGCCACCGCACCAGCGTCCTCACCAATCTTGGCCTGTTCGACATTGGTGACATCCATTATTACCCCGCCCCGGAGCATCTCGGCCAGTCCCACTTTCGTCTGCCAGGTTGACTTCTCGGTCACTGCTATTCGCCTCCTGAGCAAGTAACCACATAATACTTTATATGCCAATAGTGTACACCATTCCCGACTGGACTGCAAGACCCTGGTTTGGTGCAGTGACCTTCTTCAACATACAGATTTTACAATAGCATAATTATTGCCCAGGCTCGCCTTGACAGGCGGCTGGTCTTGGCGTAGAATACCTCTCGCAGATAGACAACTCGGAGGAGATGGTTGTCATGGGAAGAGGAAAGAAGATCGGGCTAATAGTGGTTGTGGGAATGCTGGCGGGGCTAGGAGGAGTGTATGGGGAAGAAGGTACGGCGGATTTGCTGGTAAGCCTGGAGAGAGGTGAGGTCTGGGCACAGTTTCGGGGCGCGGGCGATGCCGCGATTGAAGGAGTAGTAGGGCGATCACCGTATGGGCCGCGCAGCCTCAACATCTCGCCGGGCACACAGTTCTGGGGCCAGCGGCCAGGTATACAAGGGATGACCACATTGGGGTCGGTGAACATTGATCTGAGCCAGCGGCGGCTGGCAAGCGTACGCATACCCGCCGCTTGCACGAATATCGGGCTGCGAACTCCCACACCTGCGGACATAATGGTCCCCGCGGCCTGCCCGGATAGGCGGATGGCCCGGCTGACACAGGTAATCGCCAGCCGCCGGCCGCCGCATCCCGCGGCGCAATTGGCGGTGTGGGCGGTGGCGAATAATCCTGCGCCTTGGCAGATACACCGGTATCTGCACGAGGTAGTTAGTCCGGAGCAGCCTGACGCGGAGGCAAAAAGGCAGAAACTGCTAAGCACGGCGGAGAATCTGCTGCGCGAAGCCGGGCTCAGGTCCGGTCAATTCCGAATGTTTAGGTGAGTAATATGTGTGGTAAAGGAGACCATTAGATGACGCTGAAAGAACAAGTAGAAGAGGTAATAGAGAAGATCAGGCTGCATCTGCAAAGCCATGGCGGGGATGTGGAATTGGTGGAAGTAACCGAGGATGGCACGGTGCAAGTCCGTCTGCAAGGCGCCTGTAAGGGCTGTCCGATGGCCCAACAAACTATGAGTATGGGCATTGAACGGGCACTCAAGGAGGAGATTCCTGAGGTCCAGGCAGTGCTAGCCGTGGACTGAGCAACAGCCCGTCCAGACCCCGTAGATAATTAGCTCTAGGAGGCAGATAGCGTGAAGATATTTGTAGATACAGCTAACGTTGAGGATATTCGGACGGCCTGCTCGTGGGGAATAGTGGATGGGGTGACCACTAACCCCAGCCTCGTGGCCCGCGAGAGCCGGCCCTTTGAAGAAGTTGTCAAGGAAATCTGCGAAATTTGTCCCGGCCCGGTGAGCGCCGAGGTAGTCAGCTTGGAGGCCGAGGGTATGATCGCCGAGGCGCGCAAGGTATCCTCGTGGGCTCCCAATATTGCTGTCAAGATCCCGATGATCAGGGAAGGCATAAAAGCCATTAGTGTCCTGTCCCCGGAAGGGATAAAGACCAACTGCACCCTGTGCTTCTCGCCCAATCAGGCTCTGCTGGCCGCCAAGGTCGGAGCAACCTTCATCTCGCCATTCATTGGGCGGCTAGACGACATCGGTCATCGGGGGATGGACCTGGTCGAGGAGATAGCCCAGATTTACGCTAACTATGGCTTTGCCACCGAGATAATCGTCGCCAGTGTGCGTCATCCCCAGCATGTGGTAGACGCCGCCCTAATTGGGGCTGACATCTGCACCATCCCCTTTGCCGTGCTGGAGGAGATGTGCAGCCACACTCTGACTGATGTGGGTGTGGAGCGCTTCCTGGCGGACTGGAAGAAAGCCGGCCTGAGCTTGTAAGCTCAGGGGTCCAAACCGAAGTAAAGTAAGAAGCAAAGCGGGCAACAGGCTGTCGCTCTCTTTGGCATACAACGTCACCTGACACGCCACGCGCAACAGGAGTGGTGAGCCTTGCGGTTTACTGCAAACGCAGGCCGACATATTCCATCCAGAGCTGACAACTAGGTTTGCCAAACGCCTCCGTTAGGAACCCCTCTTCGTTGTCTGGTGGGTCCTTCTTCAAGGCGGCTGTGAAATCAACCAGTAAGTCTCCCTTGTTAGCATACCTTTCTGTCAGCCACTTGAAGAAATCCGCCCACACCCGGAAATTCTGCCCCGTGAGTCCGGAACTGCAATCTATCATCTGCGGCTGGAATTGATAGGGGCATTTCGGGTTGTCCCATCCCAACTCTAAACGAACGTGCTCGGCCATTGCCTGCATGAGCCACTCACTACACTTTTGAAAATTTTGCGCCACATGAGTTCCTTCGTGGATTAGGAATCCTTTGTCCTCAACGTGGATGCACCTCGGATTGAACCTGATGTCATTATCACCAACTTTAGCAGCTCCGCACGCTGTCTTATCCATGCAAATGTTGACGCGCTGACGAAACGGAAGCCCGACCAGGCGCAAGATTGCCGGATATTTGATATCAAAATACTCCTGCAATTGCCCAGCTCTGTTCTGAAGCTCAGGGAAATCTGAATAATCCAAATGGCAATACTTACCTTCGATAACGCAGCTCACCTTCTGCCATCCTCCTTTTTTGCCCTGCTCTATGTCCCCTAGCTGCTACAGATGTTACAGCATGGCTGTCTTGCTGTCAAAGGCCTTTTCGAGATTGTGGAGGGAAAACTGGCGTGGTTTTGCCGAGTGCGCCGAACCGAAGCACGCGATGTTCTCAGTCACCCGGCCTAAGTCTGATGACCGTGGGATAAAGGCTGTCTACGGTTACGTCGTGGATTACTACTATCCCCTCGCGTTGTCCACTCACTAGGGCAAGCCCTTGTTGCAAAGAGTGATCCCTTGCTGAGAAGAGCGCTCGCCAAGGCTCTGAGGGCCATCGGGTCGTCAACGGCCGTACCGTACTTGCTCCAGGTGCTTGACGATTCTGAACCCTATGTCGTAATGTACGCAGCTCAGGTATTGGGCACGATTGGAGACAGGCGCGCGGTGGAGCCGCTCGTTGGGTTGTTCGATAGGGAGGACGCCGTTGAAGGTCCTCTGGCCGCTAACCCTGCGTTCACCAACATCGCCACCGCGGCACACTATGCTCTGGTTGCCATAGCGAAGACGCACCTCTCGATTAGGAGCGAAGAGGAGCTGGAGATAGTGCGCGCGCTGTGGCGGATCAAGCTTGGTCTTCAGAAAAACGAATGAATCGCCACTTTACTAGCAAACTGCAACTACTGGGCCGCCGGCTTGTCCATATAGTTAGCTTAGTTTGTTAGTTCGGCAATGAGGATAACCACGTGAACCAGCGGGGTTTCACTGTTCTTATCACT
The DNA here is from genome assembly GCA_030607655.1 of bacterium. Classification (GTDB taxonomy): domain Bacteria; phylum Armatimonadota; class Zipacnadia; order Zipacnadales; family Zipacnadaceae; genus JALGTV01. The sequence continues at coordinate 2,364 of JAUWJN010000081.1, read as the reverse complement.
ATTACGGTGATGAGCACAATTTGGCTGGGAGTAGCGCTGGCTGACCCGGAACGGCCGCCGGGGCCGGCTACGGTGGCCGTGGCGCGGGCTGACCATCTCTATCGGCCCGGGCTGGGTGTCGGCCAGTCGGCGTTCTACCCGGGCGGCAGGATTGACTATCGGGTCATCGAGCAGTTGATTGACCGCGGAGTGGCGGCCTTGTCGGGGCAGTCTGCGCAAGAGTTCTGGTCGCGAATGTTTGTCCCCACTCAGCGGGTCGGGTTGATGATTGATGTCCAGAATCCGCCAGTACCCATCGTATTAGTGGAGGCCATCATTGCCCGGCTCATTGGGGCGGGACTGCGTCCTGAGAACATCCTGATATTTGCCGGCGATGAGCGGGATTTGTTTGCGGCCGGCTTCTCCCTGCGCCAGTACCGGCCGGGGGTTAAATGTTATGGCGCCGAATCAATGGGTTACCGGGGCGGCATCAGCCGCATAGTACTGGATATGTGTGACAGCATTATCAATGTCGCCTGCCTACGGCCTGACTCCCAAATAGGAATGACCGGAGCGGTCGGCAATCATCTGGCCTGCGTGCCTCACACTCGCCGCGTCAATCTCCTCTCTCATCCCCAACAGGTGGCTTCGGTGGCTGCTGAGCCGATAATCCGCCGGCGCACCCGGCTGCACTTCCTGGCCGCGCTGCATCCGTATTATGCCGTCCCCACGCCAGATAACCCCGAGCCGCGCTGGGAATACCGGGGCTTGCTGGTCTCTACGGACCCGGTGGCAGCAGACGTTATCGGCAAGCTCATCCTGGAAGCAAAACGCCGGGAGGCGGCCGGTCAGCCCTGGCCGCTGGAACCGGCCCCCGCCTATCTGCAAGCCGCCTACGAGGATTATTACCTGGGCCAGTGTAACCCCGAGCTTATCACCGTCGCCCTCAGCGGCCCTCAGGAAGATAGCCTGCTGGGGACTGCGCCTCCGGCGCCGATAGACCTTGGGCAGTAGCACTGCTAGTAGGCCCAGAAGCGGCGGATCGCGAATCTGCTAATACCGCCGATTGGTTCCCAAGAAGGAAAATCCTCTCCGCTCCACGAATCATAATCTAACATGCCCCAGCAGCCCGACCCGCATCTCATTCCTGCGCCCGACGATACCCGCGAGCGCATCGCCGATCTGGTGGACCACTACGGGCGCAACGCTGATCACTACGCCAGCGCGGCCTACAACGAGGCTCAGGCGCGAGTGGAGTTCATTGATCCGTTTTTCGAGGCGCTGGGCTGGGATATTGCCAACAAGCAGGGCTACGCTCAGCCTTACAAAGAAGTTATCCACGAGGCCGCCGTGCAAGTGAGCGGCGCGACTAAGGCCCCCGACTACTGCTTCCGCATCGGCGGCCAGCGCAAGTTCTTTCTGGAGGCCAAGAAGCCCTCGGTACACATCAAGACCGACCCTTCGCCTGCCTACCAGCTCCGCCGCTACGGCTGGAGCGCCAAGCTGCCCCTGTCCATCTTGACCGATTTTGAGGAATTGGCGGTATATGACTGCACCAAGCGACCCAAGGAGAGTGATAGGGCGGATGTAGCCCGCGTGGACTTCATCACCTACGACCAGTATCTGGACCGCCTGGATGACATCTACTCTATCTTTGCCAAAGAGGCCATCCTCAAAGGCTCGTTTGACCGGTATGCCGAAGGCACCCGCCGCAAGCGCGGCACCGCGGAGGTTGACTCCGAGTTCCTCAAAGAGATTGAAGCCTGGCGGGAACTGCTGGCCAAGGATATTGCCCGTCATAACCCCGACCTGTCGGTTTATGATCTAAACTTCGCCGTCCAGGCCACCATTGACCGCATTCTGTTTTTCCGTATTGCCGAAGACCGCGGCGTGGAGCCATACGGTCGCCTCCAGAGCCTCCTGGACGGCAAGAATCTCTATCCGCGCCTCTGTGACCTCTATAATGAGGCCGACGCTAAGTATAACGCCGGGCTGTTCAACTTCAGTGAGACCGGCGATATACTGTCGCAACATCTGCAAATCTCCGACAAAACTCTGAAGGCTATTCTATCAGAACTCTACTACCCGCGGTGCCCTTATCAGTTTTCCGTGATCGGCGCGGATATTCTGGGGGCGGTCTATGAGCAGTTTCTGGGTAAGGTTATTCGGCTCACGCCCAGCCATCGGGCCAAGGTGGAGGAGAAGCCGGAGGTCAAGAAGGCCGGCGGCGTCTATTACACGCCTACTTACATTGTGGATTACATTGTCGAGCACACCGTCGGCGAGACGCTCAAAGAGGCCAATACGCCTAAGCAGGCCAGCAAGCTGCGTATCCTGGACCCAGCCTGCGGGTCGGGGTCGTTTCTGTTAGGGGCCTACCAGTAT
>JAUWJN010000251.1 GCA_030607655.1 bacterium | reverse complement strand
GATAGGCTCCAGTGGGTTCAGGCAGTCAATGCCGGTATCCACAATCATATCCAGAATGGGCCACAAATTGCCGTCGGTATGCTTGATAAAGGGGACGCCCTGGGCGTGGGCGAGGTCCACCACTTCCTGCAGATAGGGTAACACAAACTCGCGGAAATGCTGGGGGGACATAATTGGTCCCTGGCAGTGGGCGTAGTCATCACCGGTAAGCAGGATATCCACCCCCACCTCCACTGCCCGCTCCATCACGCGCTTTTTGTAGTCGGTGACAATGCGGGCCACACGGTGGACAAACTCAGGCCGTAGAATATAGTCCATTAGCAGATTGTCCATGCCGCGCAAATAGTGAGAGAACTCAAAGGCATCATGGCCCAGGAAAATGATCGCCCGCTCGCCTTTGAAACGTTTGACGGCCTCCTCCAGGGTTTTCAGGCGATAATCAGCGTCGGGGTCAGGCGCAGTATAACCATCTAGGTCGGCTTCCGTCTTTATCGGCCCGTCAATGCGATAGGGAATGCCAACTTCACTACTCACTTGCCAGATGATGCTCCATTCGTCCCGGTAGGTATGCTCATCATAGTGCTCACCATGTTGGTGAGTGGCGGAAGAAGCCCTACCTGGGATGCGAAAATCCTCAAATACCGTCACCATATCCAAGTCCTCTTTTTCGACGAAATCAAGATGGCTAATATCACCATACAAAGCCTCAATGACGGGTCGCTCCACTGCTAGCTCCCCAATGGGTACACGGTCGGGCTGCTCACGGCGCAAGGCGGTCATAACTCGTTCATATCCGGTCATTGCTAGCCTCCTCGGGTATGCCACTGGAAGGGAATGTCGGGATCAAAGGGCTCGCGGCGCAGTTCGTCAGGGTCATCGTAGACATAGTGCTGGGTGGGAATGTTCAGCATTAGAATAGTCTCGGAGCTTACGGGGGTAAAGCCGTGCCAGACCAGCGGCGGAATCTGCACCAATACGGGGTTAAGGTGCCCCAGAATGATGCTCTGTGTCTGACCGCCCGTTGGCGAGTCCTCGCGGCCATCAAATAGGCCCAGTTTGGCGACGCCTTGCAAGCAGCAGATATTGTCAACCTGACGCTGGTGGGCGTGCCAGGCCTTGACTATACCCGGATAGCAACTCGTCACATAGACCTGGCCGAAGCCAGCAAATATTTCGTCATCGTCCCGCAGAACTTCCATCAGGTAGCCGCGATCATCGGGGATAACGCGCAACGACTTTATCACTACGCCGTCAATCATAATTCTCACTTCCTCAATTATAGGCAGGCCCGCCCCGGCCCGACTGTCTGGTGGCATAGGCATCCTGCCTGTGCACCTGGACATTCTGCACGGGCTGGAAGCCCGTGCCACTGGCATACGGTTACGGCAAGTACACCGCTCTTACAGCAATGAAGGTAATGCTTAGAGCTGCCGGCCGGTACTGCCAAGGCGCTGGTCGGGTAGCAACACGCCGATGTAGTAGTGCTGGGAGTAGTCGTTGACAGTGTCCACTATGTCCTGGATGGTAAGGGCGGCCACTTGGGCGGCGTCGTGCTGGACGCCCGTGCAGTCCAGACCCAACATTTCGTACTGTCCCAGCCGAGTGGCGAGGGCAGTGGGCCGCTGCATAGTCAAGGCCATATCATTTATTACTCGCTGCTTGGCCCGGACCAGCTCATCGGGCCGGATAGACCCCTCTTGAAACGAATCGAAATGCCGCAGCAACGCCCGGCGAGTTGACTCTAGCGCGGTCGGGTCAGCCTCGGCATAGATAGCCAGGTAGGGATTAGCCTCCAGGGTCACCGGTAGCGCTCGGAGCGGAAACCGTTTCACCAGTAGCTGGAAGGGCAGGTTGAGGGCCAAACTACGCAGCAGCGCGCGGTCTCGCCTTAGTCGTCCTTGCGGCCCGGCCAGTATCTGGTGCAGCACCTGGCCCACCCGAAACCCTTTAGTGCCCGGTGGGGGCAAGGCTACGCCCAGGACGACAGTTGCCAATCCTGACAAGGAATCGCTCCCCACCTGCACATCCGACTGACGAAGTGAGCGAGGATCTGCTGTAGTTGGCAAGGAGGGCCGGCCCTGGCGATACGAACCAAAGCTGCGCTGCACTAATTGACCTATCTCTTGGGCTGATTGTGGCGAGACTATCACAATCGCCGCATTACCCGCCACAAAATAGCGCTGGCGGAAAGCGGTCAGCTCGTCAAGGGTCAGGGCTTCTATTGATTCGGGATCGCCGAACACAGGGCGGGCCGCCGGTGTTTCTCCCAGCATGGCTTGGCGAAACAGATAATAGGCCTGCTCAGGTGGCTGGGCCTGCGAGATAGTAGAGTGTTGGGTAAGCCGCTGGCGAGCCGCCTCCGCTAACTCTGGTGACAGTGAGTCAGCAAAGATGACCCGGGCCACTAACTGCAGCAGCAAATCCAGATTCTGCGGCGTACAGGTGGCTGCCAGTTGAACATAGTCCCACTCAGTGTTAAAGCGGAGCCGCCCCCCAGCTTGAAGATCAACGGCCACCGGGCTGAAGCCGGGGTCACTCTCCAGCAGTTCCGCCAGGCGGCTACGGTCATGCTCTTGCAGTAGGGCGCGGGCCGGGTAGTAGCCCTGGGTCTCGGTGGCGGCACTCACCCGAAATCCGACAAACACGGCAGCCACATTGGCAGCAGTATTCTGGCCGACGACTGTCACCAGGCCATTGTCCAGGACTGCGCGCTCAAACCCCACCGCCCCACCCGGCCAGCAACTGAGGGCGGCTAGCAACCCCAAGCTTATCCCTGCTCTACCGCGGCCGGTTGCCCTCATCGCCGCCAGGCCTCCTGGGCGCCGGCAGTGCTCTGTCTAGGGCGAATTATCACCAGGCTATAATTATCTGGCCCCAGATACTTGCCGACTACAGCCTGCAGGTCGGCAGCAGTTACCTGGTTGACCTGCTCGATATACTCAGCGGCAAACCGATAGCTGTCAATGGCCTCATAGAAGGCCAGGGTGTCCGCCTGATCAGGATAGGCCTCATTGGTAAAAGCATAGTCGGCATATAATAGGCGCTTGGCTTCCTGGAGGGTTTGCTCAGCGACCGGGGCCGCCCCCAGTCGCTCAATTTCTTCTAAGATGGCCGGGCG
>JAUWJN010000232.1 GCA_030607655.1 bacterium | reverse complement strand
CGTGCGTCCGGAAATCGTCGTCCTGGAGTTGGATAGAAAATACGGGAAGCTATCCCTCGAGCCCTTGGAGCGAGGTATGGGCCATACCCTCGGCAATGCTTTCCGCCGGGTGTTGTTAGCTCATATTACTGGCGCCACCATCACCGACATATCTATCGAAGGGGCAGTGCATGAGTTCAGTGCCCTGCCGGGAATCATGGAAGACACTACTGAGATAATGCTCAATATAAAGGAATTAGCCGTCCAACTGGATAGCCAGTTGACCGAGGAGGATGAAGAGGAGACTGAGCATATCCTGCGGATTGAAGCGGAAGGAGAAGGTGAGGTTACCGGCGCTGACGTCATCTGTCCGCCGGAGGTGGAAATTATCAATCCCGACCTGCACATTGTACAGCTCACTGAACCAAAGGCCCGGCTAAATGCACAAATGTGGGTGCGCCGGGGCAAAGGCTACCAACCGGTCGAGGAGCGCGAGGATAAGCCGCGCGATAAGAGCATAATTCCGGTGGATGCGGTCTTCTCTCCTATTCGGCGCACGGCATACGCCGTGGAGCCGACCCGGCTGGGGCGACGTACCGACCTGGAGAGGTTGACGTTGGAGGTGTGGAGTGATGGTGCTTTGATGCCGGATGAGGCGGTGCGACAGGCGGCCCGAATCCTCCAGGAACACCTCAGCATTTTCGCCGCCGTTCCCGAGGTAGAAGCGGCGGCGGCCGAGGCCGCCGTCCCGGCCTATGATGAGACCTTGCAATTGGCAATTGAGGAGGTTGACTTCTCAGTACGTGTCTTCAACTGTCTGCGTAAGGAAGGCATCAAGACCTTAGGTGACTTAGTGGCGCGCACTGAGGATGAACTAGTGAAGATACGAAACTTTGGTCACCGCTCGCTGACGGAGGTCACCGAAAAGTTGGAGGCGTTCGGTCTGAGTCTCCAGGAGTCAGCGGCCGAGTAGCGCCGCAGTTGACTGGTGCGACAGAAAATTAGAGACAGCCACTAAACGAGGTTCAAAATGCGTCATCGTAAGGATTATCGAAAACTCAATCGGGCTACTGACCAACGCTTGGCCTTGCTGCGCAGTCTGGTATCGTCGCTGTTGCGTCATAACCGGATTAAGACTACGGTCCAACAAGCCAAGGAAGCGGCGCGGATGGCTGACCGGCTAATCACCACCGCCAAGCGGGGCGATCTGTCTGCTCGCCGCCAGGTGTTGCGCCAGATACCTAATCCGGATTTGGTGGCCTATCTGTTTGATGAGATAGCACTTAGATACCAGGACCGAGAGGGGGGATATACGCGCATAATCAAAGCCGGTACGCGCCGGGGTGACTCGGCGCAGATGGCAATCTTGGAACTTACCGAGTAAGGCGGGGGGCAGTTGGCCAGGCGGGGGAGGAAATCATTGCTATGGCTAAGATAATGCTGGTAGTGCAATATGATGGCACTGATTATGCGGGGTTCCAATGGCAGCCCAATGTGGCTACGGTCCAGGCCGAGATTCAGAAGGCGCTCAGTGGCGTACTGCAAGAGCCGGTGGTGGTTACCGGAGCCGGTCGCACTGATGCCGGCGTCCATGCTCTGGGACAAGTCGTAACCTTTACAACGGAGAAACCAATTCCGACCGAAAATATTGTCGGCGCAATTAACGACCACTTGCCGGTAGCAGTAAATGTGGTCAGTGCCCGGCCGGTAGCGGATGATTTCCATCCGCGTTACGACGCGACCGGGAAGTTATACTCATACCGAATACTTAATCGCATCCCGGGTTCGCCATTCATATCACGCTACGCCTGGCATATACCCGAGCCACTAGATACTGAATTGATGAGAGCGGCCAGTGCGGTATTTCTAGGCCGCCACGATTTTGCGACCTTCTGTGCCGCCGGCAGCTCGGTGGAGAATACAATCCGGCAGATACATCGGTTTGATATTGAGGATGAGGATAGTACTATTCGGATGTATATTGCGGGGGATGGCTTTCTGTACAAGATGGTGCGGTTGATGGTCGGCACAGTAGTACAGGTAGGATTGGGGCGGCTGGCAGTAGCGGAGGTAAAGCAAATACTGGGCGGCACTGACGACATCAAACCCGGGCCTCCGGCTCCCAGTTGTGGGCTGTGTCTGGTGCGAATAGATTATTAAGTGCCCTTGCGCCCTGATGGCTGTACCAGGAGAGGTTCTACAGGCAAATGACAAATGTGAAGACTAGGTCAGTAAACAAAGCAGAGGTGCAGCAAGATTGGTGGGTAGTTAGCGCCGCCGGTCAGCCGCTGGGACGGCTGGCGGCCCGAGTAGCCAGCATCCTGCGGGGGAAACACAAGCCGTATTTCACACCCCACGTGGACTGTGGCGATTTTGTCATTGTGGTGGACGCGGCTAAAGTTACTCTCACCGGCAACAAGATGCGGGACAAGATCTATTACCGACACACTGGACATATTGGGGGACTGAAGGAAGAGCGGGCTGAGGACCTGTTACAGCGTTCTCCTGAGAAGATGATTCAGCGGGCGGTGCGCGGGATGCTACCCCATAACACTCTGGGCCGCCAGATGTTCAAGAAACTGAAGGTCTATGCGGGTGGGGACCATCCCCACCATTCTCAGCAGCCTCAGCCCCTGGAACTATAGCACAAATACGGCAAGTAGTCAGTCGTCAGCGGACAGTGGTCAGTAACGGCGGGGTAGCTTGGTGGGTCACTGCTATTCGCTGTCGGCTGTCTCTCCGCCGTGATGAGGAGGCAATTGAAGTTGGCTGAACAGGAGCAATATTACGGAACGGGCAAGCGTAAGAGCGCAACGGCTAGAGTATGGCTAACTGCGGGCAGTGGCCAAATCACTATCAATGGCCAGGCGCCCAGTGAGTATTTGCATCGCCAGAAGCTGGAGGAGGTGATTCTGCAACCCTTCCGAGCTACGCAGACACTGGGAGAATATGATGTTATGGCTAAGACCAAGGGGGGCGGGATCGCCGGTCAAGCCGCCGCCATCCGTCATGGTATTGCCAAGGCTCTGGTGGAAACAGATGAAGGGTTCCGCGCAATTCTCGGGCCGTTAGGCTTGCTAACCCGTGACCCTCGGGTCAAGGAACGCAAACATTCCGGCTTCCGCCGAGCTCGCCGCGGCAAGCAGTTCTCCAAGCGCTAAGCTGGCTATTTGAGCAGAGCAGCACATCGAAAAGCAGCGGGCAGGGCAAGTTAGTCCCCCGCCACGCCAACGGCACTTCTGCCTAGCGTAGAAGTGTGACGGATGTCTTAGCCCAATAGCACCGCGGTTGATAGTCATTCTAAGGAAGTAGGCGAAAGAACAATGGAATATCGTAGCCTGGGACGTACCGGAGTCAAAGTCACTAATTATTGCCTTGGGTGCATGACATTCGGCGCCGCGACCGAAGAACCAGACGCGATGGACATTGTGGATCGGGCGATTGAGGGCGGGATTAACTTTATTGACACGGCCGACATATACCAACGCGGCCTTAGTGAGGAGGCCGTGGGGAAGGCACTGCAGCGCAACGGTAAGCGGGACCAGATCGTACTGGCCACCAAGGTATTCGGCCCCATGGGCGAAGATCCCAATAAGCAGGGCAATCATCGCCGGCACATTATGGAGGCATGTGAGGCGTCGCTGCGGCGACTGCAAACCGATTGGGTTGACCTGTACTACATTCATCGCCCGATGTCCGACATACCCATTGATGAGACGCTCCGCGTCCTGGACGATCTGATTCACGCGGGGAAAGTGCGTTATATTGGCACCAGTAGCTTCGCTGGCTGGCAAGTTATGGAGTCGCTATGGGTGGCCAAGGAGCTGGGGCTGAATCGCTTTGTCTGTGAGCAGCCGGCCTATAATCTGCTGGACCGGCGCATCGAGCGGGAGCTTGTCCCGTGCGCTCAAACCTACGGCTTGGGCATCGTTCCCTGGTCGCCCTTAGCGGGAGGTTTCCTGACCGGTAAGTACAAGCGTGGAGAACCAGCGCCGGCGGATTCCCGTTCCAGTAAGAGCCAGGGCCGCGGGGGAGAGATGGGCAAAGAGGAGGCTTTTGATGTGGTGGAGGTAGTGGAGGAGCTGGCCAAAGAGAAGGGATGTACTCCATCACAATTAACATTGGCATGGTGTGCACAGCAGCCGGGAATTACGAGTCCTATCGTAGGCCCACGGACTAGGCAGCACCTGGAGGATAATCTAGGTGCGGCGGATGTGGAGATCACGGAGGAGGACTGCCAGCGGCTAGATGAGGTAGCTCTACCGGGACGAGTTATTGCGCCTT
>JAUWJN010000199.1 GCA_030607655.1 bacterium | reverse complement strand
GCCATCTGCGTGGCAATCCTAACTTGCGCTTATTTGCCGAAGCGCTTATGATGAAATTAATATCCCTAGCGCGCAGAAGGTAGGGACCGTGGTGGCTGGAGGCTGAACACTATCCGAAGGTCAGCGCACTAAGTCCAAGGAGACTAGCGATGAGAATTGTAATCACTGGCGGTGCGGGCTTCATCGCCTCACACATTGTAGACCAATATGTACAGCTAGGCCACCAGGTGGCCATCATTGACGATCTTTCTACCGGTCAGCAGGAGAATCTCAATCCCGAGGCTACCTTCTATGAAGTTGACATAACCGACGCCCGAGCGGTAGCCGAGGTGATGCAGACCGAGAGACCGGAGTTGATAAACCACCACGCGGCTCAGATGAATGTGCGGCGCTCAGTACAAGAGCCAGTCTTCGATGCCACCACCAATATCCTGGGCAGCATAAACGTGATTGAGGCGGCGCTGGCAGTCGGCACCCGCAAGATTGTCTATGCCTCCAGCGGCGGCGCAGTATACGGAGAACTACAGTATATGCCCGCTGATGAGAGTCACCCGATAAATCCAGCCAGTCACTACGGAGTTTCCAAGTACACTGTCGAGCAATATCTTAGTTTATACAATCAGCTCGCCGGGCTCTCATATACGGCTTTGCGCTATGCTAATGTCTATGGTCCTCGGCAAAACCCTTACGGCGAGGCGGGAGTAGTGGCCATATTCGGCGAGCAGATGTTGGCGGGTAAACAACCCACCATCTTTGGCGATGGCTCAGACACCAGGGATTATGTATTCGTCGATGATATAGTGGCGGCGAATGTGCGGGTCTTAGACACGGGCGACAATGAGGTATTCAACCTGGGCACCAGCCAGCCGACCTCGGTGCAAGAAGTCTTTGCCGCCGTGGCTGAAGCGACCGGCTTCACCGGTCACTCCATCTATGCACAGCCGCGGGCCGGCGACATCGCCTATAACGCGTTGGATAGTTCCAAGGCCCAACAATTATTGGGCTGGCAGCCCCGTAGCAGTTTCACTGAGGGCATACAACGCACCATGCAGTTCCTGCGCGGGGCGGGAAGCTAGTAGGTTGACAGTGTAATTGGCCTAATTTATAATCTCTAATGTTACCATAGTAGTCATCGTAATTAGGGACATTGTAACTAATAGATATGCTAGCCAGCAGGAGGCTAATGTAATGCAACCGGATCAAGTTGGCCTGGGGATAATTGGGTGCGGCCTCCAAGGCGAATGGCATCTGAAGACTTATCGCGCCCATCCATTAGTGAAGTTAGCCTGCATCTGTGACGTCAACGAACAGCGGGTTAGCGAGCTAGCCGAGAAATACGGCGCTGAAAGTTGGACTACTGATTATCAAGAGCTATTGGCGCACGATGACGTGGAAGCGGTTTCCATAGTAACCCCCGACCATCTGCACCATGATATTGCGGTAGCGACCGCCCAAGCGGGTAAGAACATTTTGTTGGAAAAGCCCATGGCCACATCAGTGCCGGAAGCTGAGAATATCGCCCAAGCAGTAACCGAGGCCGGTGTCATTTGCATGGTGGACTTTCAGAATCGTTGGAATGTTGCCATGGTACACGCTAAGGAAGCGATTGACTGCGGCGAGCTAGGGACTCCCCAGGTAATCTCCATCCGGCTGAATAACAAAATCTTTGTCCCTACCAAATTGCTCAGTTGGGGTGGGCAAACCACGGTGGGCTGGTGGCTGGCCTCTCACGCCGCGGACCTGGTCACCTGGCTGTTTGACGATGATGTGGTCAGAGTATATGCAATATCGCGTAGCGAGGTACTTAAGCAGCGGGGCATAGATACTCCTGACTTTTTCCACAGTATTCTGGAACTGAGTCGTGGCGGGGTGGCTCATTTGGAGAATTGTTGGATTCTCGGCAATGCTATGCCCACTCTGATTGATTTTAAGATGGAACTGGTCGGCTCTGAGGGCACCGCCTATGCCGATTGTAGTCACCACGGGATGTCCCAGATATATACCATGACCGACGCGAGTTGGCCTGATACGTGTGTGTATATGGATATTCACGGCTTACCCCGCGGTCTGGGGCCTAACAGTATCTGGCACTTCGCTGATTGTATGGCCGCAGGCACCGAACCTATGGTCCGCCTCGAAGATGGCATACAGAATACCAGGATAGTCCAAGCAATCCACGACTCGGCTCAGCAGCGAGAGCCGATTGTGTTGAAATAGCTGCTATAGGCTGGAGTTAATCGCCAAATATAGGGAGTGTGCCGGGGACGTGGCTGTGCGGCAGTCTACAAAGACTAAACTTGCCCTCTGCACCATAGCTTACCGCGAGAAGCTGTTGGACTATGCGCTTGATGTGGCTAGTGAGTTGGGAGTGGATGGTGTGGAAATTTGGGGCCGCGAGCCGCATATCTCAGAGAAGTTTGATGAAAACCGCGTGCGCACTGCCCGCAAGATGGTAGAAAGCCGCGGCCTGCAAATACCAGCCTTTGGCTCTTACCTCGGCTTCGGTATTACTCGGCCCCGGACTGACGAAATTATTCAGCTAGATGCTACCCTTCATATAGCCCGCTGTCTAGGTGCTCCCGTTGTCCGGGTCTGGGCCTCCGATATAGGCTCCGCCCAAGCGGACGAAACAGTTTGGACAAAGACTGTCCGGGAGATCCGGTTAGCCTGCGCCCGCGCTGCTAAGCTGGGCATCACTCTGGCTGCTGAGATGCATAGCGGCACCTTAGCCGATACCGGTGATAGCGCGCGGCGCCTGGTGGAGATGGTGGGGCGCGAGAATTTCGGGCTTAACTTCCAGGTTAGTCAGTACGCCTTACCAGAAACTTGCGAGCAGCGCTTAGAAGCGGTCTTGGCCTACGTAGTCCACGTTCACGCTCAGAACTACGATCGGTTGTTGGCTAGTAATGATGACAGCCTTCAGCATGTACCTCTGAGCAGTGGCGTAATAGACTATGAAAGTTTGCTACCGCGGCTGATAGAGGCTGGCTACAACGGATATATCGCAGTTGCGTTTGCTCACGCGAAGGGGAAAGACAAAAAGCAGGCTCTGCTTGAGGACATAGGTTATTTGCAGACTTTATGCCGAAGGCTGAGGAGATAGCAGCTCAATGAGGTCAACGCTGACAATGAAATTCCGCTGGTGGTGGCTGGCAGCGGTCGTAGTGGCGGTGGCTATGATAGCGGGCGGGGTGCAGGCCGGCCAGTGGGAAGTGGTCAAGCGCTGGGCCGAGACGCTTTGTACCGGTTGTATCGGACTATACTAGGACCTTGCCCCGCAACCGTGGCCGGCGATAGCCGGCTACTGGTTGCGCTACGTGAGGAACATCAATATGAAGCAGCCGGTCGGCCCTCGCTGGATTTACTACCGCAGCTATATTCAACTTTTTTCCACTCTGCTAGCCAACTCCTACTTCCTGCGAGGGTTAAAAGGCTTTTGCTATCCGGGACTGAATTGCTGGTCATGTCCTGCGGCAAATTTTGCCTGCCCTATTGGGGCATTACAATATAGTAGTATTACTGCCCGCGGCGGGCTAGCCGCCGGTAAGCCGTTGGGGTCAGTTTTGCCCTTGTATGTCTTGGGTACGCTGGTAATGTGTGGGGCACTGTTGGGGCGGATGATGTGCGGGTGGCTGTGCCCTTTTGGCTGGCTGCAGGACCTGATGGGCCGACTGCGACGCGGTAAATACAAATTGCCCAAGTGGACCGGTTATATCCGATATGTTATCCTGGTGGGCGCAGTTTTTGTTATACCGTACTATACTGGGGTGCCGTGGTTTACCAAGCTATGTCCGCAGGGCGCGTTGCAGGGCGGGATTTTTCAGCCCCTCCTCTATCCTGAGCTGCGAGCCGGTATTCAGAGTATGTGGTACGTAAAGCAGAGTATCCTGGTTGTAACGTTGGTGGCGATGATATTCACTCGCCGGCCTTTCTGTATAGTAATTTGTCCGTTAGGAGCAATCTTTTCGCTATTTAACCCCTGGAGCGCCTGGCAAATAAAATACGACGCCGAGGCCTGCACTGATTGTGAGTGGTGCGTGGTAAATTGTCCGGTGGGAATAGACCCGCGCCGAGAAGTGGATGGTGCTAACTGCATCTCCTGCCTGGAGTGTCAGAAATGTCCTTACGGGGCGATATACTCTCAGCCCCGCTGGTGGCCGCGACGCTCGGAAACTGTCCCGACGAGCCCCGAGGTAATAAGTTGAACCCAATAAGTCAGCCAATCGAACTTACCCGGGAGAACTTAGACGAACTCACCGTTGATATAGCTCGGCCCGGCGAGGCGACCAGGCCGGCGGTCAGAGTAGTGCGGGTAAATGGCCGTGAGTTCGTGATAAAGGACTACGCCGCCGGAGGCAACCAATTCAAGCGCTTGATGGGACGTTGTCTGGTAGCCAGAGAAAAGGCGGCATATAAGCGATTGCAAGGGGTAACGGGGATACCTGAATACTATGGCACGCTGGGCGCGTATACATTGGTATTACAACGAATAGCGGCTCGTCCCGTGACTGAGGTGTCTGCTGAACAGCTTGGCGGCAACTTCCTGGCGACGCTTGCTGACCTGGTCAGAGAGCTGCACAGCCGAGGCATCGCTCACGGCGACCTTGAGAAGCATACCAATATACTTGTTGACCAGGAGGGCCAGCCGGTACTTATTGACTTTGCGGCTAGTATTGTGACCGGTTCTAATCCTTTGGCTGTCTTGCTATTCCCACTTTTATGTGAGAGCGACTGGCGAGGGGTATATAAGTTAACGAAGCAAGTCGCTCCTCATCTGTTGACTAGGCAGCAGGAGCAATTTCTCAACCAGCGCAGTCGGATCGAACGTCTCTTCCGGCGATGTCGGGAGCCGGTGCGAAGTCTTATTAAACGGTGGGCCAATGGCCGCTAATGATTGTTGCGGGCCAATTTGCCGGCCAAGAACAGGCGCGAGGCCCTCAAACATTATGGGGCGCCGATTCGTCACTAGGAAGGAGGGGGCAGAATGGAATCCGTAGTGTGGCTGCCGTGGGCCGTGTTAGTGCGGCGGCTGATAGTTGCCTTCGTTCTGGGAGCAATCATAGGGTTGGAGCGAG
>JAUWJN010000190.1 GCA_030607655.1 bacterium | reverse complement strand
CTGCGCAGTGCCCTGGAAGCCTTTGATGGTATTGCTGCCGCTCAGGTAGTATTGGCTGCTCCATTTTCGGCCTCGACAGATTCCCTGGATTCTCCCCAGTTATCGCTGCAACTGCGGCTTTCGCCCTCAGCCACGCCCACTGACGAGTGGGTAGGGAATGTGGTAACCTTCATACTACATACTGTCCCCGGACTAAAGCCAACAAATTTGTTGATCGCCGACAGTTCCGGGCGGCTACTATTTGCTCAGGGCAAAGCACTTTCTAGTATTGCGCCGCTCGCTACGACAGCTAGCAGCCTCTCGGCAACTACTCAGAAGGTATCTCTACCTTGGCCGCAAGCCATCATCTTCACTGCCGGCTGTCTGGTAGTAATCCTATCAATCTATGGCCTTCTGCGCCGGAGGTCAGTAGCCCGGGAACACTCGGAAGAGCCCGGCCCGACACTGACCTCTCCATCCCCTGCTCCCGCTGAGCCTCTTCTCCAATTCCTGCAACAGCTAAGCCCCCAGCAGATCATTAACTTGCTGGAAGACGAACGGCCTGAAGTGGCCAACCTGACCACGCATTACCTGGCCAATGGGGATATAGCTGAGCAGATCCGCCATCGGCTCGGCCTACCCCCGGCCGGCCTAGGCGAATCCGACCGCACGGTGCGTGATGATATATTGACTTCTATGGCTAGGGCGCTACGCGCTAAGCTGTCAGCCTTAGACCAGACTGTTGATGCTCAGTTTGCTGCGGTAAGTACCCAGCCTGCATCAGGTGGTGATTATGATGGCTAGCCGACTGCTCAAGAAAACAAGCCTAGACCAAGCAGGGCTGTGGGTGCGTCCGATGCGATTCGGTGCTGTCTCTGCTGCTGAGGCCCCAGCAGCCTCTCAACAAGTGGCTTCGCCCTCTCCCTCTCAGGTCCAACCAATGCAGATAGCCCGCCTCCAACGGCTCGTACACGACTTGACTACTCAACTAACCCACGACAAGGAGCGGCTGTTAGCCGAGCTAGCGCCTCACCTTGTCTGCTTAGCCACCGCTATTGCCCGCCGCATAGTGGCGGCGGAGATTCGCCAGGACCAGCAAGTCGTGGAACGCACGGTAAGGGCCGCCCTGGAAGAACTCAGTTTCGCCACAAATCTGCAGGTACGGGTACACCCCGATGATGAGCCCATAATCCAGCAGATTCTGACTGTTGATGAGACCATTGTAAGTAAGTTCTCTGAAATGAAGGTAATAGCCGACCCCACTGTGGAGCGAGGCGGATGTGTGGTGGAAAGTGAACGAGGCATCATTGACGCCAGTATACCAACCCAGTTCGCCCAACTCCAGGAGACACTTCTCAGCTACCTCGAGGCCTAGTCACCTGATAGGGGGCAGCGGTGACAACCGAGGCGGTAATAGACAAGCAAATAGGGCAGCTTGACCAGCTTGGTCAGCAAGTGGAAACTACCAGCCGGTTTCAACGCGCGGGCAAGGTGGTCGAGGTATCCGGCTTGGCCATCACCGCCCAAGGACCTCTGGCCCAGATTGGCGAGCTATGTACCATTCAGCCGCAAGGGACCTATGCCCAGGTGGTAGGCTTCCGCGATGAACGTACCATCTTGCTACCCCTCGGCTCTCTGCAAGGCATCGAAGCGGGCTGCCGGGTGATAGCGACCGGCCACCAGGTGCAAATCGGCGTCGGGGAGGAAATGCTGGGGCGCGTGGTAGATGGCTTCGGGCAGCCCCTCGACGACAAAGGTCCGATATCGGCGCAAGCACCACGGCCCCTGCACGCCGTCCCGCCCCAGGCTCTGCAACGCCGTCGCCTTACCGAGCCACTATGGGTTGGAGTGCGAGCTATTGATGGACTCCTGACATGCTGTCAAGGCCAGAGACTGGGCATCTTTGCCGGGGCCGGCGTGGGTAAGAGTGTTCTGCTGGGGATGATTGCGCGGCACACCAGTGCCGATGTGAATGTCATCGCCCTAGTCGGTGAGCGCGGTCGCGAGGTACTTGATTTTCTCCACCGGGACCTTGGCGAAGGGCTAAAGCGTTCGGTAGTAGTGGTGACTACCTCGGACCAGCCGGCGCTGCTGCGTCTGCACGCTGGCCTGGCCGCCACCGCCATAGCTGAGTACTTCCGGGACCAAGGCGCTAACGTCCTACTGATGATGGATTCATTAACGCGCCTGGCGCGGGCCCAGCGCGAGGTGGGATTAGCTGCCGGAGAGATGCCCACTACTGGAGGCTATCCTCCATCGTTGTACGCGGTGCTGCCGGCTCTGCTGGAACGGGCTGGCGCTACTCAGCAAGGCAGCATAACCGGTCTGTACACCGTGTTAGTCGAGCGCGACGACCTGCTGGACCCAGTGGCCGATGCGGTCAGTGCCATCCTGGATGGGCGCATTGTATTGTCCCGGGGGCTCGCCGAGGCCGGCCATTATCCGGCTATTGATATTACTGCCTCCGTTTCGCGGCTAATGAACGAGGCCGTGGATGCTGACCACCGCCAGGCAGCGGCCGAGTTCAAAGCACTGGTGGCGGCCTATGCCGAGGCGAGGGACCTGATAGACGTAGGCGCTTACACCCAGGGCAGTAATGCGCAAGTGGACCGCGCTCTAGCGTTGTGGGCGGAGATGAATACATTTCTCCAGCAGCACCCTGACGAGTACACCCCAGCTACCCAGACGCAGAAATGGCTGCGGCAGTTGATGAGTACCTAAGAGTCATCACGAGGGATAGATGGTTAATCGCTATCACCGGCTAGATAAGGTCTTGAATCACCGACTCAGTCGCGAGCGACTCTACCAACAACGAGCCGCAATCTGTCGTCGCTGGCTGCAAGCCGCCCAGCAGCGCTTAGATAGCTTGCAGCAGCTAGCTCATCAGGTGCGAGATAGCCTCCCCCCAAGGGCAATCGTTCGCATTCAGTGGCACCAAGACCAGCAGAACTATCTGCGGGCCTTACAAAGACGCCTGGCGAGATTCAACCGACTGCGTCGGAAATTGCACCAGCGCCTGCACGATAAAAATTCTCAGGTGGTAAGCGCCGCCCAATACCGGCGCGCTACCCAGACGGCTCTGGCCCGGCTGGGGCAGGAGGTCAACCAGACTGTTACGCGGAATAAGGACAAGGAGTTCCATCAATTGGTCCAGCTAAAGTTTCTGGAGCAGAGCATAAATCATGCTACTATCACCCGAGGTTGAATGTCAACCAGTATCATTCCCTACCGCTGAGCAACTCCGTGCAGTTGAGCGGGGAGACTTGCACGAGCAGTTCCCCGCCCTGACTGCCGCCGGCCAGCAGATCACTCGCCGCTACCTGGGTCTCACTGCCCACTTGGGGACACCGCAGTTACTGTGGGACCCAGCCGACTCGCAGCAGCTAATGCAGATTGAAGGGCCCGCCCTAACCGCCAGTTTCGGTGAAGGTCACCACTTGATCCTGAAACTTGACCAGGCCCTGGCCGCGGCGTGTGTAGTGGCCCTGGTAGGCACACCGGTCGGCCAAGAGCAACACTCACTGGACCTAACTACCATTGATATGGCCATACTGAAGCCTTACTTGCAGGCGGTCGCTGCTAGCTTCGCTCGCACAATCTTCCACTCTGCCATACATAATCAGGAATTTGTTGAGCGCCAGAAAGCTAATGAATTGCTGGTTGACCAATCTGCATTCGCCATCTTGGTTCCAATGCGCCTGGGACCCGTGAGCGGCCAGATAGGGATGATCGCACCAGTAGGGGCCTGGCAAGCCACTAACTCAATTCCCGAACCAGAGGCCCAGCGGCGGCTTTCTCTACGCCAGCTTGAGCATGTACCAATTCGGCTGGATGCTGTCATTGCCGGAGCCTCTCTGAGTCTGACTGAGATATCTACTTTAGAGCCTGGTGACGTCATACCCCTACCCCAGGGCAATGATATGGCTGTCTACCTGAGAGCGGGCCCCAGCATTGTAGCTGCCGGCCACGCGGGATCCCAAGCGGAGCGGCTGGCAGTGCGCCTAGTTAATGCACCTACTTTCAAGGAGGCCTAGTTAAATATGGCCGACGAAGCAATTCCCTCAGGTGAAGGTCAGACCGAAAGGTCCGAAACGCTGTTGAATATTATCTCGCAGATAAGCAGCGATGGCCAGCGCCAATTGGCCTCCCTGGCCGAGGTCCCCCTGAGCATAGAGATCCGGATCGGGCAGGTCACCGTGCCCTTAGCCGAACTGCTGGCAATGCAAGCCGGCTCAGTGCTGACTCTGGACAGAGGCCTGGATGAGCTAGTGGAGGTACTGGTGGCCGGCAAGGTCATCGCTTACGGCGAGATAGTAGCGGTCGGCGACCAGCTAGGCGTGCGTATCCTGGAGGTCGCCATCTCTGAGGACTCCCCGGTGGAATGAGAGAATAACTATGCCCCTGGCGCGTTTCTATTTGCTGTTGCTTGTTGTCATGCTGCTATTTGCCTCCTCCGCCTTAGCTCAATCGTCTCCCGCCTCCTCATCTACCAGTCCCAGTCCCGCATATTACCTACTCAAAGCACTGATAAGCCTCGGACTAGTAGTGGCCTTGATATACGCTATCTACTTCGGCCTGCGGCGGCTGTCATATTCGGGTATGCAACGGGCATCTGACGAGCAGCTTCAGGTGCTCCACAGCCGTCATCTGGGCGGGGGCCGGTGGATATATGCAGTTAGAGTTGCCGACCGCGTGCTGATCATCGGAGGTGGCACTGAAGGTCTGCGCACCCTTGCTGAAATACCGGCTGACCAGTACCAGCAATATCTTCCTGATGCAACGGCGACGGGGGGAGCAGCCAGTGGGGAAGACAGATAAGCTAAGGGCTATAAGCCGCTGGGCATGCGTGACGGCAGCAGCCGGGTTATTGCTAGCAGCGCCAGTCAGTGCCCAGACTTCAGCTAACTCCCTTACGGAAATCGGAGGTCGTGATGAGGCGGGTTACTTGCATCTGCTGCTGTTATTCGCGGCTCTGGCCTTAGCCCCGGCCCTATTGGCGGTAGTTACCTCGTTTGCGCGTATTATAATAGTGCTGTATTTTCTACGCGCGGGCTTAGGTAGCGGCCAGATACCTCCCAATGTGGTGCTGATAGGCGTGGCGATATTCCTCACTATTTTTTCGATGCTTACACCGCTGGGCCAAATCTATACTGAGTCAGTTATCCCCCTGCTGGGGGGAGAAATTGATCTGGCCGCGGCGGCTCGGCTCAGTGAGGCCCCGCTGCGCGGCTTCCTGCTGCGCCAGACCGGCACCGATGATATGCAAATGTTCCGCGAGTTGGCTCAGGTGCCCGCATCCGTCACTGACCAGCAGGTACCGATGACCATCTTGATACCCAGCTTCGTTCTCAGCGAATTGCGTGCCGCCTTTATGATTGGCTTCATTGTATATCTACCATTCGTGGTGATTGACTTGGTGGTGGCCAGCACCCTGACCTCCATAGGCCTCATTGCCCTTCCCACGCCCGCCATTGCCCTGCCCTTCAAGCTACTGCTGTTTGTGATGGTGGATGGCTGGAAGTTGCTCACGGAATCGTTGCTGGCTACCTTCCAATAGCTACCACAATGACACCAGCCGAG
>JAUWJN010000166.1 GCA_030607655.1 bacterium | reverse complement strand
TTCTGGATTCGCCAGGACTTCCCCGGCGAGGCCACCTTCCCGCAGGGATTCTGGTACGTCTTTATGGGGCTAGTGGTAGGCGAGGATTACGAGGTGGAGGTTGTTGAGGGCAAGACCGGCCTGGGTACGCCTCCCTACTTTTCGGTCACCGCACACGGAGGTAAGGAGGGCCAGAGCCGTGACAGCCTTCCCCACCACCTTATTATGCCATGGTATGAACCCATCCGCAAGGCCTCCGGCGCGGCGGCCACCGCCACTATCCATACTCCAGCCCTCACCATTTTGGCTACCGTGGTGACCAGCGCCGAGGCCCAGGACCCGCTAGCCGCTGCTAAGGAGGAGCTTCAGAAGGCCGAGCGCGACGGGTATGAGGCGCTTCTCGCCGAAAACCGCGGCTGGTGGGAGAACTACTACAACCGCCGCGAGGATGGCCGCATTTACTATCGAGATACCTGGCGTAACATGAACAATGTTTCGCTGATGTCTCGGATATGGAACTACACGGACACCGCCCGGACCCGGCCTGATATTTCGGAATGGGAGGGGGATGTCGGCTACGCCCATATGGAACAGGACTGGTCGCCGTGGCACGCCGACAACCACCTCCACGAGGATGACGCCACTAGCGATTGTATCTGGAACCATATTGATCGCCTCCAGATGTGGTATGACATGGGCGAGTTCATTCTGCCTCGGGCCCGTATAAACGCCCGCGAAGTCTATGGCTGCAACGGCGCGATGTGTGGGCTATCTCATGTACCCGTCCGCACCCGGACCATCTATCATAGTAATGTTGTCTGGGAGCAGGGCATGGAACTATGGGCTCAGCTCGCTAAGATGTTCTGGCAGCGCTATGATTATGCCGGTGATGAGGAGTTCCTGCGGGATAAGGCCTACCCAATTCTGAAGGCTGGGGCGGAGTTTTACACCGATTACGTGACCCTTGAAGAAGATGGCTATTACCACGTAATACCCACTGTCTCCCAGGAGCACTGGGGTCTGACCTATCAATTTGAGCGTAACAAAGATAGCATCTCGGCGCTATGTATGATTAAGTGGAATCTGAACACGGCTGCCCGGGCCGCCCAGATACTGGGCAGAGACAGCGATAAGATTGCAACCTGGCGTCACATCGCCGCTAATATGGCTCCTTATCCCACTTACCAGACCGAGGAAGGCCCCATCTTTGTGGATGTACACGGCGCCCCGCCCAGAGAATATAACATAGTTCCCGTGGTCTACCCGGCAGTGCTCGCCGACGAGATAACCCTGGATTCGCCTCCAGGGTAGTTGGAGATAATGAAGCGGACCATCCGGCATGCTCTCCAAGGAAAATCCAGATGGCATCTAGGCACGGCCCACCGCGTAATTATGGGCGGGTCTGGCACGTGGCCAGAGAACTTGCTGAACTGTCGCAGTGGGCGCATCCGGCTGTTCTGGGCAGTTCCCAAAGGAGTTGACATTGGCTTCCGCAAGTTCCTGGCTAAAGGTGCCTTTGAGGTGTCGGCGGAATATGTAGACGGCGAAGTATCGCCAGTGTTCATTAACTCGCGGCTGGGCAACCGCTGCAAGCTGGTCAATCCTTGGCCGGGCCGGGAGGTCCTAATCAGGGAACTAGGAGTGGACGAGCCACTGCGCATCCGTGGCAGCCGCCTTCAGTTCCGCACCCGGCGCGGTGCGACATACCAGATTGAACCGGCCAGCCCATAAAACAACCAGGCTTGTAATGCGTCTTACATAGATAAATCCACCTTCCATCCGACAGATAAACTATCTTCTACAAAAGCTATAAGGAAGGAATCACAATGATTTGCGAGCGCTACCTGACGATTGGCGTCATAGTACTGGTATTACTGGTGGGGACGATGATGTATTCAGCGGCGCAGGGAGTACAGGCTAATTTCTATGTGGCAACTAATGGTAATGATGCCTGGTCCGGAACGCTGCCCGCGCCGAATGCGGCAAAGACTGACGGCCCCTTTGCGACCCTGACCCGCGCGCGCGACGCGATACGCGAGGTCAAGGCCAACGGGGGTTTGCATCAGCCACTTAAGGTACTAGTGCGCGGGGGCACGTACTATCTACCGGAGACGTTCACCCTAGGGCCTGAAGATTCCGGCGCCGCCAGCTTCCCCATTACCTATATGGGTTACGCGGGGGAGAAAGTAGTGCTCAGCGGTGGCCGGCCTGTGACTGGGTGGAAGCTGTATCGGGGCAAAATTTGGCAGTGTGATTTGAACGCCCTGGAATTGGGGGACGTGACCTTCAAACAGCTATTCTACAACGGCGAGCGTCAGCCGCTGGCGCGATTCCCCAATGTTGCCCCCCAGCGACCTCGCACCGGCGGATTTCTGTATGTGGCCGAGGGAGGCATCAAGGACAATAAGCAACTGTTGAAGTACGACCCAGCAGAACTTGATATGAGCAAGTGGGCTAACCCAACGCTGGCGCAGGTAGATGTTTACCCCTACCACAACTGGAATAACAACATCATCTCTATCGCCGAGATTGACTTTACTAGCCACATCATCAAGCTAGCCGGCAACGCGAGTTATGATCTGATTCGGGACACTCGCTTCTATATTCAAAATGTCTTTGAGGAACTGGACGCGCCCGGGGAGTGGTATCTGGACAGCGAAGCCGGAATGCTGTACTTCTGGCCGCCCGATGACAACCTGGCGCAGAGCCAAGTAGTTGTGCCGGCGCTGGACGACATCATCCAAACACAGGGAAGTGGTGGCGGCTATGTGCGCCACCTGCGGATCGGTGGCTTTGCGATTCAGGCGTGTCGGAGGTCGGCGGTGGTCCTGCAGTCGGCCCAACACTGCACCCTCGCCAAGTGCACCATCACTAATACTCGCAACGACGGCGTGGTTCTGCATGCCAATGTCAGTGACAGCCAACTAGTGGGTAATGACATCGCCCATATCGGGTCAATCGGGATAAAGATCGCCGGACAGGGCAACGTAATCTCAAACAACCACCTCCATGATATGGGAGTCATCAGGAACTCCTTCAACCGGGCCATAACCATTGCCGGACGAGACAACGTCGCCTCACACAACCTCATCCATGATGTGCCGGCTTGGGGAGTCGTCTTCGGCGGTCACAATAATATCCTCGAGCACAACGACATTCACCATTTCGGTCTGTGCACAAATTTGGGCGGGGGAGTCTATGCTTGGGTCAAAGGGCTGGAAGACGCTCACAAGGTAGGCGGCAACATCCTTAGGTTCAACAAGGTCTCTGACTCTGTGGGCTATGGGATGTATGCCCCAGGGGTGTGGGGACCAACTGCCGGTAACGGTATCTGGCTGGATGACATGATCAGCAATACCACCCTTTATGGCAACATCCTGGTCAGAAACAAGTCCTGTGGCGTCAACATACATGGTGGTGCCGACAACCTCATCGAGAACAATATTATGGGGGCGGGCTTTCCCAGTACGTCGAATCACATCAGACCTGAGGACGATCCGTGTCATAACAGAATCATCAGAAACATTGTCTATTATGCCAATGCTGACCCCCGGCTCGTGCGTCGGGCGGCCCGCAGTGCACGGGGCATCAAGGAAACGGTCGCCAGCGCTGCCGCAGTCCCCGTTGTTCTATGTGGATGGAGTTCAGTCAAGGCGGCCGTCTCGGAGTCGGACTACAACTTATTTTTCCCCATTAGCGGACAACAGGTGGAGGCATTACTATACTACCGTGGCGCCGGCGAGGCTGCTCGGGGCTCCTGGGCGGACGCGCCCGTGGAAGATCGTTTTGCCTGGTGGCGGGAACAC
This sequence comes from bacterium, assembly GCA_030607655.1. Classification (GTDB taxonomy): domain Bacteria; phylum Armatimonadota; class Zipacnadia; order Zipacnadales; family Zipacnadaceae; genus JALGTV01. The sequence goes on along the minus strand of JAUWJN010000166.1, from coordinate 2,566 downwards.
GGCTACGAGGCCCATTCGATCATCGCCGACCCGCTGTTCGTAGATATAGAGAACGACGACTTCTGGCTGAAGCCGGATTCTCCGGCCTTGCAGTTCGGCTTTACACCTATCCCGCAGCAGCGTATCGGCTTATATCCCAGCCCCAACCGCGCGAGTTGGCCGGTGCCTGACCAGCGGGATAATCCGCGCGAGGAGCTATTATTGGATCTAACGTGAGCGGCAGCGCTCATGTTGCTGCGTGAATACGACTAAAAGGAGGCAGTTTAATGAGTTACACTAGCCAACTGATGATTAGGGTTATAGTAATGGTGTTACTGGCGGGGAGCATGACGTACTCGGTGGCGCAGGGAGCGCCGGCGACTTTTTACGTCGCCACCAACGGTAATGATGCCTGGTCGGGGACGCTGCCGGCGCCGAATGCGGCGGGCACTGATGGGCCGTTTGCCACCCTGACCCGGGCCCGCGACACGATACGGCAGCTTAAGGCCGGCGAGGGCTTGCGCCAGCCGCTCAAAGTACTGGTGCGCGGGGGTACGTACTATCTGTCGGAGCCGTTGACCTTCGGGTCGGAAGATTCCGGCACCGCCAGCTTCCCCATCACCTATATGGGTTACGCGGGAGAGAAAGTAGTACTCAGCGGCGGTCGGAGTGTGACTGGATGGAAGCCGTATCGCGGGCAGATTTGGCAGTGTGATCTGAACGCCCTGGGTTTAGGGGAGCTGAGTTTCAAACAGCTTTTCTACAATGACCAGCGCCAGCCATTGGCGCGGTTCCCCAATGTTGACCCGCAGCGGCCGCGCACGGGGGGATATCTCTACGTGTACGAAGGCGGGGTGAAAGACAGCAAGCGGCTGTTGAAGTACGATCCAGCCGAACTTGATCCCAACCAATGGGCTAAGCCGACCCTAGCTGAGGTTGACGTTATGCCCTACCACAACTGGAATAACAATATCATTGCCATTACGGAGATTGATCTTAACGATCACATCATCACGCTAGCCGCCGACGCATTATACCAATTGACCCATGACACCCGGTTCTATGTTCAAAATGTTTTTGAGGAACTGGACGCGTCCGGGGAGTGGTATCTGGACAGTGAAACAGCAACGTTGTATTTCTGGCCGCCCGATGATAACCTGGCGCAGGGCCAAGTAGTCGTGCCAGCGCTGGATACTATCATTCGGATGGATCAGGCAAGCTATCTGCGCATCGGCGGCTTTGCCATCCAGGTGTGCCGCAGCGATGCGGTGAGAATGGGCCCAGCTCAGCACTGTGCTATCGCCAAGTGCACCATCACCAACACTGGCCACATCGGCGTGGCTGTGACAGGCGCGGGAAAGGGCTCCTGCAGTGACGTCCGCGTGGTGGGTAATGATATTGCCTACACCGGCGCAGGTGGCATACTGCACCATGGACGGGACAGCCTAATCTCTAACAACCACCTCCATGATACGGGCGTCATCAGAAACAACTTCAATCGAGCTATAGAGGTTAATGGACGAGCTAACGTTGTTTCCCACAACCTCATCCACGACGTGCCGGCCTTCGGTATGACATTCGGTGGTCACGAGCACGTCTTCGAGTACAACGATGTGCACCATTTTTCCCTGGAGTCAGGTCTGCCCGGGGCAATCTATGCCTACGCCCTGCACCGCCCGGAGATAGTGGGCAACATCATCATGCGCTTCAACAAGTTTACTGATGCGGTGGGCTATGGGATGCGCTCGCCCGGGGACTGGGGCCCGAACCCGGGCTGGGGTATTTGGCTGGATGACGATATCGGCAATGTCCACATGTACGGCAATATCCTGGTCAGAAACAAAAAGGGCGGCATTGTCATCCACGGCGGCAGCGATAACCTCACCGAGAACAATATCATGGGGGCGGGCATACCCAGTACCATAAACCACATAAAACCCGGGGAGGAGCCGTGTAACAACCGAATCTTCCGGAACATTCTCTATTATCCGAATGCTGATCCGCAGCTCCTGGCTCAGTATGGCTGGACCGTCAAGGGTATCACTGAAGCTGCCGCCTCCGCTGCGGGGACCCCCGTCTTTCTCTGCGGCTGGAGTTCGGTTAAAGCAGCGGTCGGCGCGTCGGACTATAACCTGTTGTTTCCTATCAGCGGTGACCTGGTTGATACGTTATTCTACTTCCGCGGCGGTGCCAAGGCCTTTCGCGGCCCCTGGGCGGACGCACCCGTGGAAGATCGCTTTGCCTGGTGGCGTGAGCAAGGCTACGAGGCCCATTCTATTATCGGCGACCCATTGTTCGTAGACGCTGCGCATGATGACTACACGCTCCGACCGGAATCGCCGGCCCTTAAGCTGGGCTTTAAGCCTATCCCCCAGGAGCGCATTGGCCTCTATCCCAGCCCGAATCGGGCCAGTTGGCCGGTGCCTGACTACCGGCATATGTGGCGGGAGGAGACAGCGCATATTGTCCCTGTCGAACCCGCCCCGCCCAAAGCCGAGGCGTTACGCCCGAAGCTTAAGGCCACCAGGGGCACGGCCGGGATCGTGGTGGATGGGGATGTCGCCGAGTGGCCGTGGGATGACGCTTC
>JAUWJN010000187.1 GCA_030607655.1 bacterium | reverse complement strand
GTAGTAGTTTGCTGCACCCGTTCCCTTCCACGCAATCCACGCCTCGCTGACGGTTTTGCGCACCCCTATATTGAACCACAGATTCTTGGCCTTGTGCGGATCAATTCCCCTCGCCGCCCACGGAATCCGCCACTCGCAGGACCAGTAGTCGGCGCCGATCTGGGCCGCGTAGGTCGCATCTTGCTGGAGCTTTTTAGCTGCGTCCGGGCGTACAGGCATGTCGGCAGCGCTTTCAAAGTGGCCATTCGGGAACCCGTATAGGTTCAATATTGGCCCGGGCTTGTCACCTGACACATCTTGGAAGGGAATCTCCACTGCATCCTTCTCACCCCACTCCCCCTCGCTCTTAAGCAGCTTTGGGTCCCGGACGAGATTGCGGATGGCGATGTACAGCGCCTCATCATCGTAAGCTACCAACGCATAGCTCTTTGGCGCCCAGGTCGATTGGCCATTGGGCTGCTGCTCTATGACCATCACCCGCGAGGCATCGCTCCACGGCCACTCGCCGACATCGCCGTCCACGATGATTCCCGCAGTGTTCTTGAGAGCCTTGAACTCGGGGCGTGGTTTGCGTTCGGGCGGTGGCCGCAGGATCGCCTCCCCCTGCCAGCCCGCCCGCTGGTCAGGCACCGGCCAACTGGCCCGGTTGGGGCCGGGGTACAGGCCGATACGCTCCTGGGGGATAGGCTTAAAGCCCAGCTTGAAGGCGGGCGATTCCGGCTTCAGGCGGAAGTCATCGTTGGCGACATCCATAAACAACGGGTCGGCAATGATAGAATGGGCATCATAGCCCAGTGACCGCCACCAGGCGAAGCGATCTGCCACAGGTGCATCTGCCCAGGGGCCTCTGAATTCGTCGCCGGCGCCAATGAAGTACAACATCGCGTCAACATTTTTGCCCCTAATGGGAAACAGCAGGTTGTAGTCGGACTCGGACACTGCCGCCTTAACCGAACTCCACCCACACAGAAAGACGGGGACCGCGGCTGAGCTGGCGGTGGTTTCAGTGATGTTCTTCACCGTCCATCCGTATTGAAGCTGAAGGCGCGGATCAGCATTGGCATAATAGACGATGTTCCTGAAGATTGTGTTGTTACACGCCGCCTCCTCAGGCCTTATGTGGTTTGCTGTGCTGGGTATCCCGGCAGCCATGACGTTGTTCTCCACGAGGGTTCTCTCGCCGCCGTGTATGTTGACGCCACACTGCTTGTTTCTGACGAGGATATTGCCATAGACAGTGGTATCGTTGATCATGTCATCCAGCCAAATACCGTTACCCGCGTTCGCTCCCCACTGGCCCGGTGAGACCATCCCGTAGCCAACTGAGTCAGTGATTTTGTTGAAGCGAATGATGTTGCTGCCCACTGTCTCCGGGTTCTTCAGGGCATAGGCATAGATCGCCCCCGCCAGATTTGTCGATAGAGAAAAATGGTGGATGTCGTTGTACTCCATAATATTCTCAAAACCATGGAAAATGATAGCCCAAGCGGGTACGTCGTGGATGTAGTTGTGCGAGACTACATTGCCTCGCCCGTACATATTTATGGCTCTATTGAAGGAATTGATAATCGTGCCGACGTCATGAATGTGGTTGTTGGAGATTAGGTTGTATTGTCCGTAGACTGTTACGGCGTATCTACCGATGTAAGCCATATCATTACCCACCACGCGGTTGTTGCGGCAGTAGTTGCCCAGAACCACGCCGTCATGGCCAGTATTGGTGATGGTGCACTTGGCAATGGTGCAGTGCTCAGTGGTCTGCAAGTTTAGCGCTTCGCCCTGGCACTCCTGGATGGCAAAGCCGCCGATACGCAGGTAGCGCACGGGATTACTATCCCCATCTCCGTCTATCCGCATGATCCTATCGAGCACGGGCACGACTATTTGCCCCTGTGCCAGGTTATCATCAGGCGGCCAGAAATACAGCGTCGCTGTCTCTGTGTCCAGATACCACTCCCCCGGAGCATCCAGTTCCTCAAAGACATTGCGAACATAGAAGCGGGTATCGTGAGTCAACTGGTACGACGTGTTGGCGGCCAGCGTAATAATGTGGTTAGCCTGGTCAATCTCGGCAATGGCGATGATATTGTTATTCCAATTGTGGTACGGGTAAACGTCGACCTCAGCCAATGTCGGATTGGCCCACTTGCTGGGGTCCAGTTTAGCCGGGTCGTACTTCAACAGTGTCTTGCTATCCTTCTTGCCTCCCTGGAACACATATAGAAATCCCCCCGTGCGCGGCCGCTGGGGATCAACGTTAGGGTATCTGGCCAGCGGCTGCCGCTCGCCATTGTAGAAGAGCTGCTTGAAAGTCAGCTCTCCCAATCCCAGGGCGTTCAAATCACACTGCCAGATCTTGCCCTGATACGGCTTCCAGCCGGTGACAAGTCGCCCGCCGCTGAGGGTTGCTTTCTCACCCGCATAAGCCATATAGGTGATGGGAAAGCTGGCAGTGCCGGAATCCTGCGACCCCAGTGTCAGCGTCTCGGGCAGATAGTACGTCCCCCCACGCACCAAGACTTTAAGCGGCTGGTGCAAGCCTCCGTTAGCCTTAAGCTGCCGGATGGCGTCGCGGGCCCGGGTCAGGGTAGCAAATGGCCCGTCAGTGCCCGCCGCATCCGGCGCCGGCAGCCTCCCCGACCAGCCATCATTACCATTGGTGGCCACGTAAAAATTCGCCGGTGCTCCCTGCGCCGCTGAGCACATCATGGCCCCAACCACTAATATCACGACTATACCGCTAATCATCAGTTTACTACCGTAACTCATTGTAATCTCTCCTTTATACTGTTGTAAAAACGTTTACCCGCTGGGCGGGACACGCATTTGCCTATTCAGACGTATTACAAGCCGGTCTATTCATAGGGCAGCCGGCTCAATCAGATATGTATGGCCGGCGCGGGTCGGGAAGCGAACATACTCGCCCACCAGGCGAGCTGTCTCGCTACTCTCGGCTTCTTTGACCACCAACGTCTGGCCGGGCCAGGGATTAACGAGCTGGCAGGTATTCCCCACGCGGGAGCGGATGGTCAGTTCGGTCACCGTGCTATTTCTGCAGGTTGAGGAGACCTCAAACGCGCCGATGGCTAGCTGGTTGCGGAAGCTTGCGTTGTAGTTGTCGGGTCTGCCCGAAAAGACTCGTATCCAACCGCCGCGCTTCTTGACCATATCCCAGCCCCCGCGTGACTGGAGGTGATAGGGAGAGCCGCCCAACAGGGCACGAGAGTGGTTCACATTGCCCAGGCGGCCGGGGGCCTTAATTTGCTCGATAGTGCGGCGGGCGATGGCGATAATTTTGGGCGGCGATTCCAGGGTGATCTGATCGCCCCACCAAATGGCGGTGAGCGGTACCGGGATATTGTATTCTCGGGGCGGAGCGCCCAGAACGTCAACAAATATGGGGCCGTCGGGGGTATCGTAAGTCGGATAGGGAGCCATATTAGCGGAAATATGCTCCCAGTTTTCTCTCTCTTCCTTATTCTCGCCGAGTATCTCCGCGGCCTGGGCCGCGGCGTGAAGGTGATATTTAATCATACTAAGAGCTGATTGGGAGTCCTTGTTGCGGGCGAAGTCTTTGGTCAGTCCCCAGTGCTCAGGGGAGACGGTAGGAAATACGTGATAGTAGCCATCCTCTTCCAGCGTCACATATGCGGCGTAGAACCGCGCCCCCTCGCGCAGCAGTGGGTAGCTGCGATTACGGAGGAATTCCTCGTCGCCGGTGTAGAGGTAGTGCTCCCAGAAGGGCTTGATCGTCAGCGCAGTAATCTCCATAATCTGCTCCCAGATGACGGTGGTGTGGACAACGCTGTCGATGCGGATGGGATAGTGAACGATGGTGAACATACATCCGGGAAGATCGTAGACCTCGCGGGCGTTTTTCTGCCCCAGTGGCAGTAGCTTCTCAACGAGTTGAAAGTACGGCTCCAGTTGTCCTATCCGGTTGCCGACGAAATACCCCCTGACGTACTGTTGTTCATCAAAGTGAAAGTCGCCATGCCAGGCTGTGGAATCCTGGCAACACCGCTCCGAGGCATTGCCCATTGCCCCACACCCGGGGATATCAGCGTAGTAGCCTCCTGGCTTGCGAGTAAGATAGGGATAGGAAGGGTCTTGGGTAGCCGCCCGATGGACCTCAAAGCGCTCTGCCGGCGAGTCCGGCAAAGCCTCCCGCAGGCGCGAGCGGGCCAGGGCTAGCTGGGCACGTGTATCCGGAGTATCCGTGGAGGTGACTACGGTAGCCAGGATTTGGAAGTGTCCTGCTACCGGGGGAAGGTGGAAGGTCGCCGCTGCTCCTCTGGCCTTGTTGATGGGACTGTAGTGGGCCGGGATGCCTTCAATCGCAATGTTGCCTCCCTCTACTCGTTCGCGGGGGCTGTAAGCCGGTGTGCCCAGTCCGCGCCTGCCCTCAACACTCTCCAGCCGTACCCCCTCCACTGACGTCATCGCGGCAAAGGTGTAGCGGAAGCCTTCGGGAAAGGTCAGCTCGGCGGGGAAGATTTGGCTGACCCAGCCTAAGTCGTTCTCATGGTCTGAGGTAGGCGGGTCCATGGGGCCATTGCCCTCATCCTGCGAATAATCATATTCGAAGTGCTTGGATACCTTGCCAAAGAATACTGTACCCAACTCTGTTGTATCCCGGTGCCGGTACAGACGAAACCAGAGGCCCTTTATATCCCGGGAAGCATCGCCCTCAATAACAATAAGGTTGCGGGCGGCGTGCACGTATGCCCGCAGGTCCAGGCGCTGGTCGCCACGGATCGCCGTCACCATCACAACCCCGGGAATCCTTGGGGACGTCCCTTCCACAGTCCACTCCGCCTCAGCTCCGGGCAGCCCGATGATAAGCTGACCCACGGGCTTGGGGCAGGGGAAATCATAAGCGCTATAGGTTCCATAATAGAAGCGGGGCGGGAAGTCGCCCGTCTTGGCCATCTCCTTAAGCTCAGCAAAGGTGACCACCGGCGCTTTCTCCAGATAGCGCCGGTCCCAAACATCAGCTTTGCCGATGCTGAAGGTCAGGCGGTTACTCGGCCCCCACAGGGTCACACCAATATCCCCATTATTGATGTGTATCCCCCGAGGTGCGGGTAAGCCAATCATGTGCGGAGCCGGAGCCAGCGCTGCTTTAGCCGGCAATACTGCCCCCGTCACGAGAACTGCTCCTACCAAGGCAATGCCCACTAGGGTTGTCATCTCAAAATATCTCATCATACTACCTCCTACCAGCTTCTTCATATTCTGTAATGGCGATTGTTATGCCACAACTGGCTACAAGCATGGCCCGGACGAATTTGCTGCCCGCCTCCTACCTCCCACACCATACAGCCCCCACATTTACGGTAGCTTGATACAGCCGTCAACGCCGTCGGGCGCTGTAGAAGTTGGGTACCAGATAACGTTGGTACGGTTTTCCGGGAAGGGCAGCCACTTGGCATGCCCATCGCAGAAGGCTGCGTTGGCGCCAGGGTGGTGCGCCGAGGAGACCCCGGTGCACTTCCAGCCCCGGGGCTGGCAGGCCCCGTAGTCCCATAGGCTAGGAGCAGAGCCGCACTCATTATAGGCGGCAAGGCGTGAGTCCTTGGCAGCGTCGGCTATCATTAGTGTGTTCGCGGGCTGCTTTACCGAAGCCTGGGTGACCC
>JAUWJN010000111.1 GCA_030607655.1 bacterium | reverse complement strand
GGCCCTACCATCCACCAGCGCCGCTCGGTACTGAGTATCGCTCGGCAGGAGGGGGCGGTGGCGGCTCTTAACGGCGGGTTCTACGCCGCGGCGGGTCCGCCATTGGGGTTATTGATAATTGATGGCGAATGGATAAAGCCGCCGCTGCTGAAGCGCACCGCCTTGGGCATAACGTCTGAGGGCAAGTTGTTAATGGATAATGTAGACTTTGATGGCCGCGTCTACTTCAAGGAACACGGCTATTTGCAACTGACGGGGCTAAACCAGGGCCACGGCAATGAGGACGGGCTAGTTGTTTATACGCCGCGATGGGGGAAACAGCTTCAGGGGAGTAAGAATTGTACCCGGTTAGCCGTCTCTGCTTCTGGCGAGATTACACTGAAGGAGGCCGAGGGCAGTGAGATAGAAATCCCCCCCGACGGCTTTGTTATCTCCGGGCGAGGCAAGTATGCTGAGTTATTGGCGCGAGCTGCGCCGGGTGAGGAAGTTACTCTCAAGCTCAGTACCAAGCCGGCGTGGGACGACGTTCGCCATGCTCTGGGAGCCGGGCCTCGCCTGGTCAAAGACGGTAAGATCGCCATAACTGCCAAGGAGGAAAAGTTCCGCTGGGACGTCGCCCGCGGAATCTATGCCCGCTCGGCGGTCGGGATTACCAAGCAAGGTGAGCTATTGTTGGTGGCAGTGGAGCCGGCCCCGGTTAGCGACGCCGATAGTGAAGCCGATAGCAACGCCCGTGGTATGAGCCTGGAGGAGCTAGCGACCACGATGGTTAAACTGGGCGCGTGGCAGGCAATGAATCTGGACGGCGGCGGGTCAAGTACGGTTGTGGAGAACGGCCAAGTGCTCAATCGCCCTGTTAACGGCTGGTTGCGGCCAGTATCCAATGCTCTGGTCGTTATTGCCGAATCGGAGAAGATCGTGAAAACTGAATAATATTGATGTCCTTCTCCTCTCGTGGACGGCGCGGGGATTACTTTGTATTCATTTGAGTGAAGTGATAAACAGTGAATAATCGCAAGCTACTAATGATGGGCATTCTGGCACTATTAGTGGGAGTTGGAGGCTGTGGCCGCTGGGGTACGGCTCGTTACAACCGCCAGCACTGTGTACTCACCCAAGATGAACTGCTCACCACCTACCCCTGGCTGGACGAATTCTTCCCCGCCTGGCAGCAAGCAGCCGATTTTGCCGGCGGAGAGGTGCCCAGGTACTCGGACCTGGGTTGTTTTCCTCTAGGTAATGGTTATGTCTTCGCCTACGAGGGTCTGAAATATCCCTGGGGTACCTTGGAAAACGTCGCCGGCCCCGAATATCAAAAAACGGGAGGACGTTTCGGGCAAATTATACCCTCGCTGATGGCCGGAGAAGAGCCAGTCGCCTGGGCCCGGCAAAAGATAAGATGGATAAAACCCGGTGGTCTCGTCAATACCCAATCAACTGCACAGAATGGATTGGGCTTGACCACTTACGACTTTGTCTGTCCCGAGTTTCCGGCTCTAATCCGGGTGTTGGTAGCGACCAATTCTGGCCGGAAGCCCCAACCCGCGGTAGCCTTAGCCCTAACTTTTACCTCTACTGCCGAACAGGTTGGTGGCGATATACTCATCACCCGGGGCACCCGGCGAATGCGCGGCGGGGCTTTGGGCGCTAGGGCTACCATAGCCAGTACCGGGCTTATCCCGGAGCTGCCTGCCGACCTCAGCCGTGACGTTCGCCCACTGATGCTTGACGACATCGGTAGCTCATGGCAGTGCGAGTTAGGCACCCTGCAGCCGGGCCAGAGTGTAGCCAAGCTGATATATCTTGTCTTCACCACTTCTGAAGCTGAAGAGCAAAACGTTTTAGACCAAATCTCCCAACGGGGCTTTGGCCTGCTGGACGACGTGCATCGTTACTGGTCGGACTGGCAGAGCCGGACAGTCACAGTAGAGTGCTCGGATGAGAGAGTGGTGGCACTGCTCGCTATTCAGAAGTATCTGTGTGCCATTCAGCAGGCCTATGAGGGTGGCTTCTCGCCGATGGACGGCTACAGCTACACCTGGGTCCGGGATAGCAACGGGCCTATTCGGTATCTGCTGGCCTGTGGCGACTTTGACGCCGTCAAGCGCCATCTGGAATATCATTTCAACGGCTGTGCTCAGCAGCAGTGTATTGGCAATAATCTACCTCTTGACCTGCAATTTGAGGACGAGATTGTCCCGCCGGACTGGAGCCAGGTGCCGGTGGAGCGGGCCGAGGTGCCTAGCTTTGTAATCTTGCAGCATTATTGGTACTACAAGTACACCGGCGACCTGGAATTGATAGCGCGGCACTGGCCTTATTTGGAACGCTGTCTGTTGGGCCAGCAGGTTGATGAGCGAGGCACTCTGCCCTTCCACGGTGACGAAACCTACCGCTTCCCTGGCTACCTCTTATTCAAAGCTGGGCGCGAGGCTAGTGACTACGTGAGTCTGGAAGCCTGCTCGGCTGATTCAGCGTTTGAGTACGTAGCGGCGGCCGAGGGCCTGGCTGAGATGGCATCCGCCCTGGACAAGAATGATGAAGCGCAGCAATACCAGGGCTTAGCCCAACAGGTGCGGCGGACTACCGAGCGGCTGTACCGACAACCGACCCGAGGATTCTATGCGCCGGCGATGTCGGATTTCTCGCCTCAGGTTCATGAATACCCCTTTGCCCCCATCAATATGCGCCCGTTGTGGATAGGCTACACGCAGCCTGGCCGTCAGCAAGAAAATAACGTGCTTAATGCCCTCAAGTACCTGTGGAAAGAGGAAGGCACGGTCAACCTCACCCCCTCCTTTGGCTACTACGGGCCGATGACAGTCGGCTATGTATTGTATAACTTAGCTGAGATTGGCCATCCGGCTGCCGAGATAGCCTTGGCCGGAGTGCTGCGAGCGGCGGAATGCTCCGGCGGCTACGCGGAAATGAATGAGCCGGATGACCGGCCCAGTGATGAGGTATGGGGCCAGAACCGGATCCGCCCCTGGGAGGGCGGCATCAATGCTCAAGCCATATTGCACTATCTAACCGGCCTAAAGGCTGATGCGCCCCGTGGCGAGGTCGCTCTCCGACCCCAGATACCGCAATCATGGGCCTGGCTGAAGGTGCGTAACTTGCCGGTAGGCGATTGCCGCCTGCGGCTGGAGTTGGACCGACAGAGGGGCGCGGTCGCGCGCGAGGATGACAATGAGCAGACCCTGACCGTGGATCTGACTCTGCCGTTGTACGGGCAACTATCTAGATTGACAGGCAACTGGCAGGAACACTCTGGTCGCCAGGGCCGGTCTTTCAGCCGCTATGGGCAGCACTGGGTGCAAGTTGAGGGTATAAAACTAGGGCCGCGCGAGGAGGTGACAGTGCTGCCGGAGTATTCTCAGGAGCTCTCACTGCCTGAGCCGCAACTGCCGGCGGCAGTGCCCTTTGAGTATGGGCCTGCGAATATCCCTGGCTCCGCCCGGGTGCTTCTGCTGACCTGGAGCAAAGAGACTGCTGAGGAATATCGGGCGCAATACGGCTCGCGCCTGGCCACCCTGGATACCAAGATAGCCTTCCCCCCTGAGTTCCTGCGGGCGGCGTTGCTTAGGCCGGATGGCTCGCGCCGCGTTGATACAGTAATTCTGGATGTGAGCGAGTATTCCGGGGCTTTCAAACGTCCGGAGTTCTGGAAAGACGGTGAGGGCGGTGAGATACTGAAGGATTTCCAGGAGGCCGGCGGTGAGGTCCAGAAGCCCAAGACCGTCCGGCAAATGCCCGGCTCCCCGTGGGGTATGCAGGAGTGAAGTGGACAGTGGTCAGTGGTCAGTGGACAGGGAACGCAGACAGGAAACCGGAAATAGGCTCATAAACAACGCGTAGGGCAGGTTCTCAACCTGCGCCGTCAGTGGAGCGAGGTTAGAGAACCTCGCCTCCCGCTTCTCGCCTCCCGCCTCTGCCGTTTAGGAAGGCTGTGTCAAGTGTAGCGAGGTCCCCCCGCCTTGAATGGATCAACCCGCCGTTGCTGACCACTGACCACTGTCCACTGTTTACTGCCGTGTATATATCACCTGCTTACCAGGAAGTACCCGGAGTTAGTGTAGGTACGTTCAATGCGGGTATTTGCGGCGGGTTATACCATTCGCTGTATGGCTTGTGTTCTGCCACGACTTGGTTGTTGATTTCGTATTGGACGAATCGACATTGCTGTTCGTATTCTCGCTCTACTCTCCTCACAGACTTGATTACACTTCGTAGCCGCATGTACTGGCGCACAAGAGGGCCCACCCACCTAAGCCGTTTTAACGGCTGCCACTCGACCAAGAGAAACTCCAAATTCGGTCCAAGGAAACAGAAATAGCAATATAATGCTATTCCGACCATGGAGACTTCAAGAGATAGGAACTGCCACCAGGGCTGCAAGGTATCAAATAACCCGGGCATCGGGCCAATATGTGATGATACGCTAATCCAGTAATTAAGCTGCAAACCGACCATTCCTGCGAAAGCGACTACTAGCGTGCCTGTAAGCCGGCTGATATGAACGCCCGTCCTTGACCACCTGTGGCGAGCTTTATCACCGGCCTGTATAAGATCGGCCTTTCGTTGCTTGCGTAGCTGCGCCAGCTCCTCTTCTTCATGGTCTGCTTGGCGGCATATTGGCGCCACTCGTCTATCGTAATGGTGGCGTATCTCATATACTCGGTCCTGATAAGGTTCTCCTATCTGTGAGACGTAGCATTCTACGGGAGAAGTCTTCTCTGCAAAGCAAGCTTTGGTAAAGAACAAGCTGTAGCGTGCTGCTTCTCGAACAATATTGGAGGGAGACTGTGGAACTGGCCCCTGACTTAATCGCTGATAAAGACCAATTACTACGGTCGGCGCGTCGTGCCACTCGTGTTCAACGGCAGAATTTGGCCAGGGGAATACACTGTGGAGAATGCTATCGCACTCATGCTCTATTCTCGCGTGTTCAGCTCGTCGTCCTTGTCTTCCGTTCGGTACAAATGCATCGGCAACGTAGTGAAGAACTATCCCCAACCACTTTGCAGCATCCCTGCGGCGGTCTGTTAGCCACAATTGACGTGCCCGTCTCAGCCACCTCATTACAGCCTGATGTCTCCTTTTCTCGACAGCGCGGGGTAAGTGATGTGGGTGTCCTATGGGCTCCTGCATGCCCGGCGGTGGCGCATCAGGCAGGACAGAACCCTCTTCAACGGCTCTAACAACTTCAGGCCTAAGTTCAATGTCGCACTCGCTGCACGCCCATTTTGCGATCTCTTTGTGAGCATAACTCCTCACGTTCAAGTTCCTTACTTGCGCATCCGTAGGCTCGCAACCGGGCTACGGGGAGGCCGGTGTGCTGGTCACGCCCATCGCTAGGTAGGGCAGATAATCCTGGGCGAACTGCTCGTTGTAGTTGAATATTACAAACCCGGTGGCGCCTTCGTCCCGGGCAATCAGGATTTGGTCAAGCAGTTGGTGCGGCCCATCGAACTGGCAGGCATCACTAAACGGCCCTAATCCCGCCATCAACGGCACCCGCCCGCCAATCAATTCCCTCTGCTGCTGCAACCATCCGATGAGAGTAATGATATCGGCAGTATAATTCATCGGGCAGATAAAATCTACTAGACCCTGCTCGATCCACGCCTGCGCATCCTGCCCAAATCGCTCCGGGGCTGACCGCCAATTCGGAAAGACTGCTGCCGATAGAGCAATGTCGGCACGGGTAGATTTCACCGCCTCCCTTATTTCCCGCACCAGACCGGTAATCTGCTCCTGCCGCCAACGAAGGAAGGCATCTTTATAGGCCCCCGAGATTACGTCGTGAGGCCACCTCACCTCCGTCCCCGATCCAAAAGTATCGTGAACGAACTTACGGCGACAGTGCTCACAGAAGCAGCAATCGCGGTGGGGATAACGCATATAATCAAGCTGCAAGCCTGCCACCGGATAGTTGCGGGCGATTTCCCGGGCCACTCCGACCACCTGTTCGCGATTATAAGGATTGGTCGGACACAGCCAGGGGAGGGTTCCGCCGGTGGAGTTGCGCATTAAGCGGCCTTGCTGGGCAAGCTGGACTTTGGTCTGGTCAGATGAGAACAACGCCTCCAGGACCAGCATGCGGGCGTGAATTTGTACTCCGTATTGTTGGCCGGCACTGGTGGCCTTGGCGAGGTAGTCGTAGGGCCCAGCCGTCTCGGAAAAAGGCAGCAACCTACTGGGATAATAAGCCACTCCCGCACTGCACATATAGGGAAAGACTGCGTTGAAGTTAGCCTGATGCAGGTTGCGCATAGTCTGCGCCCAGTCGGGGATACCGTAGTAATGGGCCCAAACGCCGCGCAGCTCGGAGCGGGGGGACCAGAATAAGTCGGGAGCAGCTCCTATTTGTCTCGCGGGGCCGGCGGCCGCCAGTATTCCCAGGCTCAGGGTTAGCCAGAGCCAGCCGCCTGCCGATTGTCCCGGCCAGGAAGAGATGTTCATATTCTAGCTAGCCAAGCTTGGGGCGCGTCAATCTTTACGGCCTAGGGGCTGGCCGCTGCGCGGCAGCCTCGTGCTCGTCCATTTTCTGTTGGGCCTGCTTGAACTGCACCTCACACAGTTTCTCATAAACTCCGCCGGCGGTGGCTAGCTCGGCGTGAGTGCCCTCTTCTACTATCTCTCCCTTATCCAAGACCAGTATTCGGTCGGCGTTGATGACCGTAGAGAGCCGATGGGCAATAACAAAGGTCGTGCGGTTTTGCATCAGATGCTCCAGGGCCTGCTGGATGAGGGCCTCGGATTCGGAGTCCAGGTCGGAGGTCGCCTCGTCCAGGATAAGTATGCGCGGGTTGCGCAAAATGGCCCGGGCAATGGTGATGCGCTGGCGCTGGCCCCCCGACAGACGCGCCCCGCGCTCGCCGACGCGGCTCTCGTAGCCGTCGGGGAATTCCATAATAAAGTCGTGAGCGTTGGCGGCGATGGCAGCTTGCACTACCTCTTCCTCGCCAGCGTCGGGCTTGCCATATTTTATGTTCTCGCGCAGGGTGCCGGAGAATAGGAAGCTTTCCTGCATCACCATGCCGATTTGTTGGCGCAGACTCGTTATGGAGCTGTCTCTGAGGTCATAGCCATCCAGCAGTGCTTGGCCTGAGGTGGGGTCGTAGAACCGTGGTATCAGATGCACCAGAGTGGTCTTACCGCCTCCGGACGGCCCCACCAGGGCGATGACCTGGCCGGGCTCGGCAACCAGGTTAATATCGTGCAGCACCGGCTCAGTAGGTTCGTAGGAGAAGTATACGTGGCGAAACTCCACCCGGCCCGCGGCTCTTTTCAGGCGGATTGGCTCCTTGGCCTCCTGCACACTGGGTACGGTATCCAGAGTCTCGAAAATGCGCTCCACCGCCGTCGAAGCCCAGTTAATGATGTCGCTGATAGTAACCAAGGCAATAATGGGCGCGTACAGCATCCCCACATAAGCTTGGAAAGCTACCAGTTTTCCGATGGTCAAGTCGCCGACGTAAAGAATATGGTAACAGCCAAACGCCAAGATAGATAGACTGGCCAATTGGGTGAGAAAATTGGC
>JAUWJN010000127.1 GCA_030607655.1 bacterium | reverse complement strand
TTGGGCAATGGCTGGTTCAACCCCCAGAAGAAATGGTGGGGCTGGCACATGCAGTGGTATGGATCGCCCCGGGCGATTATGCAGATGCACGTTGAGCACGAAGACGGTACTACGGAAATCTTCGCCGCTGATGAAACGTGGAAGGCGGCGACCGGACCTATTGTTGCCAGTTGCATTTATGATGGCGAGACCTACGATGCCAATCTGGAAAAGCCCGGATGGGATGAGCCAGATTATGATGATTCCCAGTGGGACAGCGTCAATCTGGTCGAGCCGCCGGGGGGAGAGCTGGTCTCGGCTATGCTCCCCCCAAGCCGTGTTACCGAGACGATTCAACCTGTCGGTCGCAAGCAGCCTGAACCAGGCGTGTATGTATTCGATATGGGCCAAAACTTTGCCGGCTGGGTAAGAGTAAAGGTCAAGAGGCCTAAAGGGACAGAGCTTGTCCTCCGGTTTGCTGAGGATGCGTACGAGGATGGCACACTCGAGCCTTCTCGCAATGGCCCCGCTTTAGCCACTGACACCTATATTATGAAAGGCGATGGCGTGGAAACTTACGAGCCGCGGTTCACTTGGCATGGTTTCCGCTATGTGGAGGTGACCGGCTTCCCCGGGGAGCCGGACCTGGATGCGATAGAGGGCTGTGTGGTGCATTCAGCCTGCGAGCCCACCGGACATTTTGAGTGTGACAATGAGTTGATTAACAAAATTCATCGTTGTACGCTCTGGGCGCAGCGAAGCTGCTTGCAGGGCGTTCCCCTAGACTGCCCGCAACGAGCCGAGCGGCTGGGGTGGGCGGGCGATGCCCACGTCACCGCCGAAGAGGCGATGCTGAATCTGGATATGGCGCTCTTCTATAAGAAATGGCTCCGGGATATCCAGCTCCAGCAGGACGAGGCGACCGGGGACCTGCCTTACATTGCTCCCCGCCCGGGCACTTCCGACCCTCCCGGCCACAGCCCCGCGTGGAGTAGCGCTTACTTGCTGATCACCTGGTATTTCTATCTGAACTACGGTGACAGCCAGCTTCTCCAGGCTCATTATGAGAATATGAACCGTTACGTGCAATTTCTGGGAACACAGACCACGGAGTATATTCTACCCAAGGAGGCGTACGGGGACTGGGTCTCGGTGGCTGAAGGCTGGGAAGGCGGCGACCCGGAACTAGTCACCACAGCGTACTATTACTATGATGCGACCATTGTTTCAAAGGTCGCTAAGATATTGGGGAAACAAGAAGACGCCAATTATTATGCCGAACTAAGCGAACGAATCCGAGAGGCATTCAACAAACGCTGGTTCGATGAAGCGACTAACAACTACGCCGCCGGGACCCAGTGTTGCAACGCATTTCCGCTCTTCCTGGGAATTGTTCCCGAGGAACGAGAAGCGGCTGTGTTAGAAAATCTTATCCGGGACATCGTTGAAAAGAACAGCGGCCATCTTAATACGGGCATCCTGGGCACCAAGTACTTAATCGAGATGCTCACGCAGCGGGAACGGTCGGACATCGCCTATATGCTGGCGACTCAGAAGGATCATCCGAGCTGGGAGTATATGCTGCGCAATAGCACGACACTCACCGAACAATGGGATCCAGGTAAGCCAGGGGAAACTCGCGGCTCGGGGAATCACGTGATGTTTGGCAGCGTGGACGCCTGGTTCTACAAGACGCTAGCGGGCATCAACATCGACGAAACACATCCGGCGTATGAAAAGATCATCATCAAGCCATATTTCCCTGACGCTCTGAATTACGTAAACGCGTCATTAGTAACAATCAGCTGCATTATTTCTTCCGCGTGGCACCGGGAGAACGGGGCCTTGACCTTGTCGGTAACCATTCCCGTCAACAGCACGGCCGAACTATGGCTGCCGGCCAAGAGCGTGGAGAATGGGGCGATAAGGGAGAACAGCCGGGTTATTTGGGACTCGTCGTTTGTGGAAGGTACGCCAGGTGTTCTCTCGGCCCGTATCCAGGACGGGTACCTGGTAGTTGAAATCGCGTCGGGAGCTTATGAATTTGAATTCAAGCTACCAGCGTCGTAATGTGCCGGATGACCAGATTTATGTCCAGAAGAAATACTGCGCATGGTGAGTGATCATAGCCAGCACCGCCCAGAACCCGCCCACTGTGAATTCCCCTATAATCAGCCCCAGGGCGAACGGGACAGCAGCTTGGTAGCTACGCGGGCCAAGATATCGCATAATTAGGGACTTGCCCAACCAGCCAATCATCAGCGACATCCACATAACCCCCGTCGTCCAGTCCGGGGCAATGGCGTAACCAATGGGATGGAAGGGCCACCACACAAAATAAAAGCGCATCCACATCAGCCAACAGGCAAACAGAAAGCCGAAGATAATACCTCCCAGCCCCACCCAGTTAGGGCCGATGGAACTATTCATCCACAGGTTGATGATGCCCCATCCGTGGCCTGACCCCGACTTCACCGCCCACAGCATCTGCTCCACTCCTTCGCGGAAGCAAAAATGCAGCAAAGCCCAAACCCCGGCGAAGGAGCCTATCACAGTAGCCACCGCCACAGCCAGGGATACGCGTTGGCGCTCGGCGCCCACCAGCTCCCCAATTTTCATACCCTCCAGTTGGTGGGGCATCGGCACCCCAGTATAGGCGCGGTTAAAGCCACCCATTAATGCCCACCCCACCAGTTGCCGAGTTGACATTGAGCTAGGCCCCACCGCAGTCACCAGGATATGGCCGGGGCCAGCGTAGTGAAACCCATGGGTGGGGGCACCGGCTTCCGCCCGCACCTTGGCAATCGCCATGTTGATTATCAGATACAAAATAAGGTAGACGAACCCAGTTGCCGCTGACATACCTAGAGTAGTGGCAAACCACATGCTCAATAGCAAGCCGCCCACGACAGCTCCCAAGGCCAGCCGATATTCTGTCACCTCCCGGGGGTCGGCAATGCCTGCCGTCTTATCTTGCTTGGCGCCAGGCAAATTCCAAATTGCATTCCACACCCAGGTTAAATGACGGCGGCCGGCCCACAACGCAAATACCACCACTGCTATGTAAGCACCAATGCCTTGTTCCAGGATGGCCGGGATCACGCTGTGCCTGCCCGTCGTCCAAGCATAAGGAGAGGCGTAGCCCAGGGCCGAGCAAATAAACCGCTGAAACATAGCCAGAAGGAAGAAGAACCAGGTGGAAAAGGTCAGATCACTGGGCAGCAGGAAAGCAATCCCGATAATAAACGGATACTATGAAATGCCAATGCTATTCAGGGCGCCCATCCATCGTCTGGGGAAGGAAATAAACCGGAACTTGACGGGAATGGCGGGGATTATTGGCCAATGGACATTCAATTCGTTAGTAATACTAATGAACGCCGCAATGCCAAAACCGAGCCACATCAGCTTGTTGCGCCAAATGCTGCTTTGCCCCCCACCAGTTATTTCCATAGGCAATAGCGTCAACGGGAAGCTCAGCTTTTCATAGTCGGTCCACTGCCGCCGCATGATGATGTTGATGCCCAAGCACATCAACTGCGTTACCGCGATAAAACTCGCCCACACTACCCCCGGTACAATCCAGGGCCGCAGGTTGCTCATCTGATAAAGCGTAGAGCCACCTTCAAAAAAGTTGCGCACCGCCACTGGATCGGAGACCACCGCGTGCGCCGGTAGGTAGGGCCATAGCTTAGTCTCCCACAGGTTCGCCTCGGTAGCGTATCTGAACGGCCGCGCCAATGAGGGAATCAGTATCGCCATAAACTGATCCCCTACTATACCACTACTGACTCCCATCATAACGTAGATTATCAATAGCTCTGCACGATTGAAGGCATAGCGGGGCACAATCAAGCGCAGCAAAGCATTAAAGCTAACCAGAATGATGAGGACAAGTACCGCGTGGAAGAATACCGACAGGTAGGTCGGTCTACCCCCATACACTTCCTCCATACCCGCTACCAACAGACTCGTCGGTGCCACTAGCAACGCACCCAGCAGCAGGCTACGAAAAGTAATCTTCGTCCTCGTCTCCGACGCCTCTTTGCCAGTGCCTAGCATACGTTGTTATTCCTCCGATAGCAATTTTGGCTTTCTCACCAGCCAATTTCAGACTAAAGCTGTGTCCATAAGTTGGCTGAGAGAACGGCCAGAATTATGTCCAGAAGAAATACTGTGCATGGCGGGTGATCATAGCCAGCACTGCCCAAAAGCCGCCCATCGTGAATTCCCCTATGATCAGTCCCAGAGCGAACGGGACAGCAGCTTGGTAGCTACGCGGGCCAAGATATCGCATGATTAGGGACTTGCCCAACCAGCCAACGATGAGTGGGATCCAGATAAGCCCGGTAGTCCAGTCCGGAGCAATGGCGTAACCAATGGGATGGAAGGGCCACCAGACAAAGTGAAAGCGCATCCACATCAGCCAACAGGCAAATAGAAAGCCAAAGACAATACCTTCCAGTCCCACCCAGTTGGGGCCGGTGGGACTATTCATCCACCGGGTGGCTATGCCCCATCCTTGCGGTGACAAGGCCTTGACCGGCGCCAGCATCTGCTCCACCCCTTCGCGGTAGCAAAAATGCAGCAAAGCCCAAACCCCGGCGAAGGAGCCGACCACAGTAGCCACCGCCACAGCCAGGGATACGCGTTGGCGCTCCGCGCCCACCAGCTCCCCCATCTTCATGCCCTCCAATTGGTGGGGCATGGGCACCCCCGGGTAGGAGCGGTTAAACCCGAAGAACAATGCCCAGCCCGCCAACTGTCGTGTTGACCTTGAGCTAGGCCCCACTACAGTTAGCAGGATATGGTCGGGCCCGGCAAAGTGAAAGCCATGTGTGGGGGCACCAGCTTCTGCCCGCACCTTGGCAATCGCCGTGTTGATGATCAGATATAATATGATGTAGATGAACCCAACTGCTGCGGACATACCCAGGGTGGTGGCAAACCATGTACTCAACACCAAGCCACCCACAATACATCCCAAGGCCAGCCGATATTCTGTCACCTCCCGGGGGTCGGGAACGCCTGCCGCGTCGTTTGCCTTGGCGCCGGGCAAGTTCCAAATTGCATTCCACACCCAGGTTAAATGACGGCGGCCTGCCCACAACGCAAATACCACCACTGCTATGTAAGCACCAATACCTTGTTCCAGGATGGCCGGTAGCTGGCTCATCCCGCCCGTTGTCCACGGATAAGGGGAGGGAAACCCCAGAGCCGAGAAAAATATCCGCTCAAGCCGGAACACAATGAAGAAAAACCAGGTGGAAAAGGTCAGATCACTGGGCAGCAGGAAGGCAATCCCGATAACAAATGGATAACATGAAGTGCCAATGTTGGAGAAGGCTGCGTGCCAGCGGGCAGGAAAGGTGATCCAATGTACCTTCACAGGAATCGGCGGGATTACTGGCCAATGGACATTCAATTCGTTAACAATACTAATGAACGCCGCAATGCCAAAACCGAGCCACATCAGCTTGTTGCGCCAAATGCTGCTCTGCCCCCCACCAGTTATTTCCATCGGCAGTAACGTCAACGGGAAGCTCAGCTTTTCATAGTCAGTCCACTGCCGCCGCATAATGATGTTGATACCCAAGCACATCAACTGCGTTACCGCGATAAAACTCGCCCATAGCAGCCCGGGCACAAGCCAGGGCCGCAGATTACTCATCAGATAAAGCGTAGAGCCACCTTCAAAAAAATTGCGCACCGCCACCGGATCGGAGACCACCGCATGCGCCGGTAGGTAGGGCCACAGCTTGGTCTCCCACAGGTTCGCCTCGGTAGCGTATCGGAACGGATGAGCCAGGGAGGGGATCAGTATCGCCATAAACTGATCCCCTACTATGCCACTACTGACTCCCATCATAACGTAAATTATCAATAGCTCCGCCCGATTGAAGGCATAGCGGGGCACAAGCACGCGTAGCAAAGCATTGAAGCCCACCAGAATGATGAGGACAAGCACCGCGTGGAAGAATACCGACAGGTAGGTCGGCCTACCCCCGTACACTTCCTCCATACCCGCTACCAACAGACTCGTCGGTGCCACTAGCAGCGCACCCAGCAGTAGGCTACGAAAAGTAATCTTCGTCCCCGTCTGGGGTATCGCTTCGGCCGTGCCTGTCATAAGTTGCTGTCTCTCCGAACGGCGGCGAGGCCGAGGATACTGGTATGTCCCCGTCTCGCCGCCACTTTGAAGCTGCGCATAGCATCATCAACCTGCAAACGCTGTAGCAAAACATCCGTACCGGACGGTTAGCGGCAAAAGGTGCCCAATTGCCCCTTATCTCTACAAGTTCACCTCTGTAGTAAACACTGCCAATCTTACTTCACCAACCGCCATCACCACAGCATATAACCGCCGTCAATAATTATGTCTTCACCGGTAGTGTAGCTGGCGGCGTCCGAGGCCAGGTAAACCACGGCGCCTATCAATTCCTCAGGCTCAGCCATGCGCTTCATAGGTATCAGTTCACACCAGCCCTCGTGATACTCGGGCACCGTTTTCGTCATTTCAGTGAGAGTATAACCCGGGCTAATAGTATTTGCTCTTACATTGTACTCCGCCCACTCTGCTGCCATGCTCCGGGTCATGTGAATCATTGCCGCCTTGGAGGCATTATATGCCACCTGATTCTGCGGAATATTCACAATGTGGGCCGACATTGACGCGACGCTGATTATCGACCCATGTTGCTGCTTAATCATATGCTGAGCCGCCGCCTGACAGCACAGAAAAGTACTGTTCAGGTTAGTGTCCATCACCTTATGCCACTGTTCCTCAGTCATCTTCTCGGCATCTTCCCAGATTGTAATCCCCACACTATTTACCAGGATGTCAATCTTGCCGAAGAGGGCAACCACCCGCTGGACCATATTGGTGACGGCCGCGGCGTCGGTGCAATCACAGATAATGCCCTCGGTGCGAACACCGTACTGCTCGGCAACTTCCGGAACGGTCTTATTCAGGTTCTCCTCATGCATGTCAGCTATCGCTACATCCGCCCCAAATTCGGCCAGTCCCTCCGCACAGGCTCGGCCGATGCCTCGCGCACCGCCGGTAACCAAGGC
>JAUWJN010000188.1 GCA_030607655.1 bacterium | reverse complement strand
GAAGGATGCTCCGCTGTCGCGCACGGCCGCACCCAGGGTCTTGTAGAAGGTGTCCCGGAAGGCCTTGCGCTTCTCTTCGGGGTCGGTGATGCCGGCCAGCGCGGCGAAGAAGTCGTCGGCCCGATCGATAATCTGCACCGATATACTCAGTTCCGCGAGGGCCGCCACCACCATCGGCCCCTCACCCTCGCGCATAAGGCCGTCGTCAATGAACAGAGAAATGAGCCGCTCACCGATAGCTTGGTGGGCCAGAGCGGCTACTACCGAGCTATCCACTCCCCCCGAAAGCGCCACCAGCGCTCGTCCCTCGCCCACTGCGGCGCGGATCTCTTCAGTCTGTTCAGCTACAAACTGTTTGGGATTCAATGCGTTCAGCCACCTTTCTTTGTCCGACAAATAGTCGCACCATGAACCCAAGGAAAAACTCTCTACACATTCCCACCAGCTCATGGCGGAAGTTAATGTCCGCAACCTCTGTTACTTTACGGCTCTCCCAGCGCACTTGTCAACGGAATACTACCGGCAAGTTTATTCCGCTTATGGGCTTGACACAGCGACCATTTTCCGGTACATTTTGCCTATAAATGGGGCAATAAAGCGGCAATATGTCCGCTTCTATCTCCTATGGAGGGGAAAATTATGCCGGCAAAAGATAGGAAAGCACTCACCATATTGAGGATCTTAAACCAGGCGGGAGAGCCGATGGGAAGTAGTCGGTTGGCCGCTGAGTTGACCAGTTACGGCATTGACCTTACTGAAAGGGCAGTTCGCTATCACCTGCAATGGCTTGATGAGGCGGGCTTGACCGAGCCGCGGGGCCGCGAGGGGCGGTCCATTACCGAGGCCGGACGCCAGGAATTGGCTGATGCGGGCGTTTCCGACAAAGTGGGACTGGTGATCTCCAGGCTGGAGAGGTTGGCCTACGAAACCAGCTTCGATTTGGCCACTCACCAAGGAAGGATTGTCCTGAATATCTCCCTGGTTCCCCAGGAGGCGGTAGAGGCGGCGCTGCAGGCTATGCGTCCCGTATTTCTATCCGGACTATGTACCAGCGACTTAGTAGCTATGTACCAGTCTGGTCAACGCATAGGCGACATCACTATACCTTCACGAATGATAGGCATAGGCACGGTGTGCAGTGTCACCATCAATGGGATCCTGCTCAGTTACGGCATCCCGATGCACTCCGAATTTGGCGGTTTGTTGGAATTGGAAGGCTACGAGCCGGTGCGCTTCACTGACATAATTCATTATGGCGGCACGTCATTGGACCCACTGGAGATATTCATTAAGGGCAGGATGACTTCGGTGACCCAGGCGGCCCGCGGCGCATGCGGAAAGGGGGGGGCCGGCTTCCGCGTCATCCCCGCCGCTTCTCGCGACCGCTTCATCCAGATAACGGATGAAATGGCGCGGGCGTCCATTCGGGGGGTCGCCGCGATCGGTCAGCCCAGCCAATCTCTGCTGGAGATTACCGTACCGCTGGACCGAGTCGGCGTAATACTGTATGCCGGGCTGAATCCCGGAGCGGCCGTTGAAGAAGCGGGCATCGAAACCATAAACAAAGCGATGACGGCCCTCGTTGACTTCTCAGACTTGACCAGCTTTCGACGGCTCTGATAGTCACAGTCACTTGCGCCCAGTGCTGTCCGCCGTTAACTGTGCCCTGACCACTGTCTATTCCCCGACCTGAGCGGCGACCGCTATCAGCTCGCAGAACGCGTCGGCCTTCAGTGACGCGCCCCCGACCAGGCCGCCGTCAATTTCGGGCGCTTCCATCAAGCCACGGACGTTGTCAGGCTTGACGCTCCCGCCATACAATATCCGGATTTGCTCGGCGATTGCGCTGCCTACCGCCTCAGCTAGTGTCTCCCGTATCAGTCCGATGACCCGGTTGGCCTCGCCAGCATCGCACACTTCGCCGGTGCCGATGGCCCAGACCGGCTCGTAAGCACAGATAATCGGGGATATCTGCTCGGCACTCAGCCCCGCAATTGCGGCTTGCACCTGCCCCTTCACTACACTATCAGTTTGGCCCGCCCGACGCTCAGCTAGCAGCTCTCCCCCACACACGATTGGGGTCAGACCATAAGACAGTGCAGCTTTAATCTTACGGTTGACGCTGGCATCGCTGTCTCCGAATATCTTTTGCAGTTCCGCAGTGAAGTCATCGGCGACACTGCCAAATCGCCCGCGCCGCTCGGAGTGGCCGATGATCACGTACTTACAGCCGCACGAGCGCAGCATCGGCCCGGAGAGCTCACCAGTATAGGCACCTTTCTCTTCCCAGAACATATTCTGGGCGGCCAGGCCAATGTTAGTGCCCTCAATAGCAGCCTGTACCATCGTCAGCGCGGTGGCCGGCGGGCACAGAATCACCCCACAGTCCTGCATATCTCCCGCATTCTGAGCGATGGCCGCGGCTAATTCCCGGGCCTGCTCATTATCACAATTCATCTTCCAATTGCCCGCCATTATCGGAGTACGCATAATCTGCCTCCCTCTGGTGTTGGTCGTTCCTTGTAGGGGCGTAAGTTCCCCAGAACTTCCGCCCACATATCTTAGGACGTCAGATTTATAAAGATCTGAAATACTCAACCCACTTGCGCAACCCGGTCTCAATCGGCTCAATCTCGGTTATCTCATACTCCAGCGCGTAGTCGCCCTGGTAGCCGATGCTGTCCAGAGCCTGTATCACCCAGACCGCGTCTACATCACCTTCACCCAAATGGCAGCGCGCAAAACCATCCTCGCCCCATTTGCCGTCTTTGAAATGAAGGTGGACGATGTGATCGGCGAAGACCTCAAAGGCCCGGCGGTAGTCCACGCCGGCAGCCAGGAGATTGCAGGGCTCATACAGAACGCCGAAATATGGTGAGCCGACTGCCTCACAGAGGGCTTGGGCGTGCTCAGGATGGACGGCGATACTACCCCCGTGATTCTCCATGCCCAGGTAGACCCCCCGCTGCTCGGCATACCCCGCGCTCTCAGCCATCAGTGGCGCGATGTGATCAATAATCGCCGGCTCCTCGCCAGTGCCCGGCGTCACGCGGATTGAGCGCGCGCCGAGCTTAGCCGCAGCGTCAATGGTCGCCTTCATCTTGACCAACTCCGCCGCCCGTTCTTGCTCACTGTCGGCGGTAAAGTTGCGGCCTGGATAAGTGCTAAGGTTGGCAATCTTCACGCCCACACGATCCGATAAGGCCATAAGCTCGTCCAGGTCACACTCGCTGGGGTCCTCCGAGAAGTGCCACAGGTCAGCTTTTTTGAGGCCCGAGTCCGCCAGAACCCGCAAAGCATACTCAGCATCGTGTTCACGCATTGGGTAAGTGCAAGCGGAAATTCGGGATTCATCCATCAAAAGCCCTCTTTATGAAGTCGAAGATGCCTCACTGGTCGAGCCTGTTTCATCTTCCTCGCCGGTCAGCGCAGAAATGGGTATGGAGCATACCTCGAGTTGGCCCCGCCGACTTGCAGGCTCGGGATGTGGGAATATGTCCAATACTAGGACTAGGACAGTCCTGTTACCTGCCTGGACCTTGACAGGAATGGACGAATCTTCAGCACCCTCGAACTTTAGGTCTTTCTCACTGAGATTGAAAATGACTAGGTAACCGACGGTGGCTTGGTAGTCGTCCATATACTCGCACACTTGCCGGAATCCCTGCGTTATGTAAGGTCGTCCATAATTGTCAGCGTCAAAAAGTTTTACCTCTAGAGCAAGAGGTTTATCGCTGCCGAGTTCAGTCAGAAGTACATCTGTTCTGCCTGACGGTGATTCCGGTTGAGACAGAGGGTAGTCAATTCCTTGGTCAAAAAGGAACCGCCGCAGTTCCTTGTCCAAGTTAGCCTCACCGTGGGCCGTATCCTCTTGGTATTGAGTAAAGAGACGGGCACGCTCGAACCATTCGCACCGCGCCTTGAAGCGAACCAGCATGTGTGCCGCAAAGTCGTAATCGTCGAGTCGCTCATCGATGAACTGATAGACTGGCTCAAGAATGTGGTCGACGAAAGCGTGGGCATGGTCCTGTAAACGGCTAGAACTACCGGCCAAGGGCCACCCGGTCCTAAAAGGGAATTCCCAGGTGGCCTCGGGTCCCACACCTTCGTCGAGTATCGAGAGACAGACAGCGGCTTTTTCCTCTTCCTTCTCCGGCCACTCAGTATCAAACCCTCTGCCCCCTATCCTCCAATCAGAGCCATAAATCGGCTGCTCACGCAGCCTCTCCAGAATTGCCTTTACGGCTCCTTGCCTTTCACAAAACTTCATGAATAGAACAAGTTCATTCTGCATCGTCTGGTAGTCCGCCTTGCGCAGGTTATTTGCCCGTTTCTGAAGTTTATAGCGCAGCTCTCTCACAACAGCCATATCTCACCTCGCCCAAGTATTCGTCATAATGACAACTTCGTCTTGATTGTGGTCTTCTCAAGCCGGCGGCTAGCTTCCCTCATGGCTCGCCGTGCCAAGTGCGTACTTGTATCAGCATCCACCAATTGGATGGTACAATGGCAGCCGCAACAGATAATTCTCTCGCCAAGGATTATCTGCGAGACACGCACTTGGTTCGCGAAGTCACAGCCGGGGCACGGCACCTCAATCCACGCGTTGCTGATGTCAAGCGCCATTCGGGTTCACCTACTATTGCTGGTTAGCAAACCGAATCGTTGAATCAGGCATCGTCCAAAGCGCTCACGGCGGGCAGTAAGCCATCATTTTCAATAAACTCCAGTGACGCCCCGCCGCCGGTGGAGACGTGGTCAATCTGGTCGGCCAGCCCCATCTGGGTGACGGCCGCTACCGACTCTCCGCCGCCAATTACATTGTAGCCCGGGCATTCACCCATTGCTTGGGCCACCGCCAGCGTGCCCTCATCAAAGGGTGGCTGCTCGAAGTAGCCCATCGGGCCATTCCAGAACACAGTCTTAGCTGCGCGGACAATATCAGCGTAGGTCTTCATCGTTTCGGGGCCGATATCCAAAGCGTCCCAGCCCGGTTCAATCTGGTCCGCCGGGACTTTCCGAGTTTCGCCGGAGTCATCGCTGACTTTCTTCATATGTACGTCGGTGGGCAGCAAGAGCCTATCCAAGTAATCGGACATTGACGACAGTATATCCTGGGCGCCGGCCACGCTCTCATCGGCGCACAGCGACTCGCCAATTTCCATCCCCTGCGCCTTGAAGAACGCCCAGGCCATTGCCCCACCAATGAGGAGTGTCTCCACGCGGGGCAACAGGGCCTTGACCACACCAATCTTGTCCTCTACCTTCGCGCCGCCCAGTACGGCCACGAAGCCTTCCTGCGGAGCGTCCAGAAGCCGGCCAAGCTTATCAATCTCTTCCTCCACCAGCAGGCCTGCTACGCATGGGCTGAGATACTTAGTTACCCCGAAGGTGGAAGCATGCTTGCGGTGCGAGGATCCAAAGGCATCGTTGACATACATATCTGCCGGAGCGGCCAGTTGCTCGGCAAACGCCAGCATCTCCGCCTGGTCCTTGGACTCTTCGCCAGGGTAATAGCGGGTGTTTTCCAGCAAAATGACATCGCCGGCTGCCATTTCTGTGGCAACCTGAGCTACTGCTGGGCCGATACAGTCGTCTACAAACGACACCGG
>JAUWJN010000134.1 GCA_030607655.1 bacterium | reverse complement strand
TTAATGCTTGTGCGCACACCTTATGATTGGCAGGTCCACACCCGCCGGGTCGGCATATATCTACTAGTAGCACTAGCCTTGGTATTTGTATATCTAATCTTTATGGCGGGCCAGTTCAAAGGTCTTATGGATATCAATGCGCTGGACTACGCCCAAATAGCCCGCAACCTGGCCACGGGGAAGGGCTTTACCACTGACTTTGTTAAGCCCCTGAGCCTATCTCGCAATCTACGTGTCAGCCAGCACCCTGACTTAGCCTATCCGCCAGTGCATCCGTGGGTAATCTCGCTATTTATGCGTATGGTAGGCGCCAACGACCGGGCCGCGGCACTAGCCTGCGGGGTCGCCTTCTTGTTGACTGCGCCGGCTGTATTCATACTGGCTCTGTGGTTTTTTGACTACCGGACAGCCTGGCTGGCCACCGGTCTGTATGTAACTAATCTGACCGCCATTGGCCACAGCATCTCCGGATTAGAGGTCAGTCTGTTAAGCCTGTTGGTCACCGGACTAATTATGGTGTTATACCAATATGCCCAAAGTCAGCAGCAGCGACGATGGCTGGCTATAGGTGCGGGCCTGTTAATCGGGCTGATTTACCTTACCAAGTATGTCTGGGTAGTGATCATCATCCCGGTGTTAATATACATCTATTATTGCACGCCGCGGCGCCGGCGCAGCGGGATGGCGCTAACCGTGATAATTACATTCTTCCTAGTCATTGCCCCGTGGTGCTACCGCATGTATGTGGTCAGCGGCAATCCCTTCTTCACCTGGCGCTGGTATGAGACTACTATGCTGACTCGGACCCATCCAGGCAATACCCTGTATCGCTCATTCCCGGAGCAGCTAACCACCTTGCCTACTTTCGTCATGCTGCACCCGTTAGAGATATATGAGAAAGCGCGGTTAGGAGCGGCCCGTCTGTACCCAGCCCTGGCCGGCCTCGGTGGGCCCTATGTAACGGCCTTCTTCCTCGTGGCTATTCTGGTTCCTCTGGGCGCTAGGAATTTTGAGCGAATCAGGTATTTAATATATGCTATGTATGGCGTAGTATTCCTGGCCTTGGTGATAGTATTGCCGTC
Source organism: bacterium (assembly GCA_030607655.1). Classification (GTDB taxonomy): domain Bacteria; phylum Armatimonadota; class Zipacnadia; order Zipacnadales; family Zipacnadaceae; genus JALGTV01. The sequence continues at coordinate 5,870 of JAUWJN010000134.1, read as the reverse complement.
GGGCCGACTACTATCGCCGTTATCCCCAGTAGTAATAGTAATTGCGGCGGGCTTTTTCTTCCGCATATTCCGGCCCCTCATCCAGGATATGGCACCGCGGGAGCAGATGCGTTTTACGGTCTTGGCGGTGGGATTATTGGTGATTTTGCAAGCCCTGCCCTTGGCTCTGTCATTGACTGAACGGCGTCGTCCAGGCGAGGAGTCGGTAGCCCAGACCATGGAAAAATGGAGTAAGGAAGCCGCTGACTTAATTGACGGCGGCCCGGTTATCACTGATGTTCCGTGGCTGATAGCCTGGCATGGCGATACCACTGCTATCTGGCTGCCGCACACCATCCAGGATCTGGAGCGTATGCAACAAGCCATCGGCCAGATTCGGTGGCTGTTGCTGACACCCACCGTCGCGCGCACTGAGCAAACCGAGCGAACCAAAGATTGGATAGGTCCCTGGCGAACGGCCTTAATACGAGATATAAGTCCCTTTCATGGCTTTGTAGTACAGGAGCGGATTGGGGATGGCTCCTGGATATTGTTCCGTAAAGTACCGATGGCACCGGGTGTCGGGTCCAGCCAACCCGGTGAGTAACCGAAAGGGGATAGACGCAGTAGCAATGGGTGCGGTGGATAGCGAAGAATTAGGGGCCGACAGATGCTACAAATGTGACGCCGCTCTGGAGGGCGCTGAGATGTGTCCGCAGTGCGGTCGTAAGCAGTACCGCGTTTGTTATTGTGGCGAGAAGATACCAGTCGCCGCCCGCGTTTGCCCATACTGCGGAGCTGATTGGTCACACAGTCATCGCGTACGTCACAAATCCCGGAGTTCCAAGTTAGACTACAAGAAACTGGCCCGATCTGCCGGTTTGGGTGCTTTGGCGACCTTAGTGGCAGCTGGCCTGACCAATATAGTTATTACCAGCATAGCCCGGCGTAGCCTTTCCAGCCACCAGGTAATGCCCTCTTCGTTCCTTGCCCGAGTAGAGTTGGCCCTGCAGTCCCTGGGGCAGACCACTATTGGGGCAATGCAGCGGGCGATAGATATGGGGGCAAGTCTAGTCTGGGTATTTATAGTAATCCTGATAGGTGCTGGACTGGGGGCGGTCACGTACTTGGCACGCAGCGGTTTCATCCGCCGGCGGCGTTCGCGTAGCACTCATAAGCGTAGGACTCGTGCCGAATAAGATGGTCGGTGATAGGATGGATACCTCTGTCCGCAAGCAGCCGAGCGGCAACGATCGGCAAACCGACTCGGCCGGCGCGCCTTCGTTCTGGCTATTGGTCGCCATCGCCGTTGCTGTTGGGCTGGCTTATGGGTACTTACTTATCTGGATGGTGGAGCGCTGGTATAAGAGTGAGTACTACGGCCATGGCTTTCTTATTCCCCTGATCAGCGCTTATTTATTGTACCGGCAACGTCAGCACCTCAAGGACTTGCCGCAGGAGAATTTTCGGTGGGGACCGCCGGTGGTAGTAGGGGCGTTGTTATTGCATGTGGTGGCTACCTGGTTCGATGTGCATTTCCCTTCGGGGTTTGCCCTGATAGCCACGGTGTTCGGGCTGGTGATTTGGCTGTGGGGTTGGCCCACGGCGCGGGCAGTAGCTTTCCCCGTGGGCTTTCTTGTTTTTATGGTGCCGCTGGCCCGGCTGTTGATTGACCAGTTTGCCCAACCCCTCCAGCTATTGGGAGCCAATCTAGCCGGACGATTGGCTTATGCCACCGGGGCAGAGGTTATCATTGAAGGTACTACCATACACACGCCGATATACAATTTTGAGGTGGCCATCGCGTGCAGCGGGCTTAAATCCTTGATTGCTATGTCGGCTCTGGCGGCGCTGCTGGGGTATATAGTAGTAGCGCCACTAAGCAAGAAGATAGTACTATTCATAGCCTCTATACCCGTGGCACTGTTAGCTAATACAGCTCGTATATTCGTTACCTTAACACTCGGCCAAACTCTCGGACCAGCCACCGCTGAGGGCTTTTTTCACAGCTTCTCGGGGATCTTGGTCTTTGCCTTCGGTCTGGCGGGACTGTTTCTGGTCGGAAAGGGACTGGGTTGTTGGCAGCTTCGCGACGACATGTAACTATAGTAGTGGTAATACTGGCGGCGGCAGTGGCGGCACACCTAGCACACGTTATGCGTAAGTCCCCGGCCCAGTATAGTCCTGACTTCGCGGCGGTACCGATGGAAATAGGCCCCTATAAGGCCAAGCAGTTGCCCACGGACCAGAGCATCTACCGCTTCTTGGAGGCCGATGCCATGGCAGAACGCCGCTATGTCAGCGAGACCAGTTCAGTCAAGTTGAGTTTGATATATGGGTCTGACTGGCGCAGCATTCACTCCCCCGCGGGCTGCTATCCCGCCCAGGGCTGGCAGATTGTTACTGACAAGCAACTTCAGGTCCCGGTGCCGCCCGAGTCATCTACTTCAGCACCGCTGGAGGCTCGGCTGCTGCAAGTGCAAAAAGACGAGACGGAGTTGCTGGCTATATTCAGCTTCTGCCACCCGGGTGGCACCACCGGCGACTGGGCTATGCAGGGCTGGAAAGTAGCCACCGGTCCCCGCGGCGCCGGCGGGCTTGTCATCAGTCTCAGTACCCTAACCGGGGGCGACCTGCTAGCGGCTCGCCAGCGGCTGGTGTGGTTCCTTCAGCAGGTATATCCCCACGCGGTAAAGTTCTGGTATCAAGATGAGAACAGTTAGCGGGTAGGCCCTGTTGCTCTCCCCAGTCCCCCTCTCCGGGACGGTGCGGGGCTAGGGGTGAGGCAGCCGTTTGATAGCTACTCGTCTAATGCGGTGTGAACTTCCACTTCCCCCGCTTCATACACAACCTGCCACCCTCGGTGGTGGGCAATCTCCGCCAGTTCACTCCGCGGCAGCTCGCTAGCCCACCGTTGCGGGGGTGGCGATTGTTGCACCACTACCGCACTCACCCCATAGTGGCTTATGACTTGCGCTATCTTCTCTGGCCGGTCGAAGGGAATCTGCACCAGCGGATGGTCACTGTAGAAGCGCACCAGGTATGGGTGATGCGACATTACTACTGTGCCGGCCGGCAGGTTGCCTCCTATCCAGTTGGCTGCTGTTAGGTATGAAGCTAGAACTGTACGGTCAGCTTGGTGTTGATAATGCCACCAGCAATATCCCCCAGTACCGACCCCAGCTATCACCATCACAATGCTTAGCAGGAGGCTGGCGGCATAGCGGGGGCGGCGCATAAACCGCTCGGCTAAAGCCAGGCCACCAGCGCCAGCACTCAGGGTGACTAGGGGCAGAAAGGGCAGCAGCAAGCGCGGCCGAATGGCCCACAGCACAGCCAACTCTACCACCCATATCCCCAGGGCTAGCCACCCTAGCCGCAGCCGGCGATTACTCCGGCGACCTATCAGCACCAGCAGACAGGGTACCAGGAAGAATAGCCCTACGCCGCCGAAGATATTGCGCGTAGCAGCTACTAGTTGATTCCCTGTCTTTGTGAGTAGGCCGGCCAGGCCGTGGGTACGAAGAGCCTGTGGTAAGGAGGGGAGCTGTTCGTCCCAGTAAACATGCATCAGGGCCCGGCCCGAATCATCAAACCCCATCTGGCCAGCCGTGTAGAGGTTGGTGGAATATAAGGGGCTACCGAAGGCAATATAGTTGCGCACCAGCATCGGCGAGGCAGCGACCAGGGTAACTAGTAAGGCGGCCACCAGCCACTGGGCGCGCTGGCGGGTCGGCACCGAGCGCAGTGCCAGCCAGGAGTATAGCCCCAGCGGCACGACCAGAAATAGAGCAGCAGGCTTGACGGTGTAGCTCAGGCCCAACAGTGCGCTGGCGAGCAGTATCCAGCCAATGTGCTGGTGGCTAGCAACAATCAGAAGTAGTATTAGAATCGTCAAGCCGGTGAACAACACGTCGGCCTCTGCGGTCAGAGAGGCTTGAAGCCAATGAGGCCAAGATAGAAACAGAATAGCTCCCGCGAAGGCGGCTGGTGGCGCCATCCGCATAGCCCGCCCCAGAAAGTAAACTAACAGGGGGCAAATCAGTAGCCCTAACAGCAGATTCGGCAGCTTAAGGGCAAAGGTGCTCTTGCCCAGTAGCAGGAGGCTCAGGGCAAGGACCAGCGACCAGGATGAGGCCCGGCGGTCTTCCGGATGGCGCACCTGGGGGTAGGGCTGGTAGAAGTTGCTCACTACCTGGCTGGTGAAACCTCGGCCGGCCAGGATATTGCGGGCTACTTCGGCATAGTTGCCGGCATCATAAGTCCGCAGATAAGGGTCACGTCGGCTGGAGGCTATCCCTATACCGACGGCTAGCAAGCACACGATCACTAGAGCCAGCAGATACCGTCGGTGGCAGATAATATCTTTTGCTGATGAACTCATTGCTACAGACCTGTGGGGACAATAGGTGCCTTTTCCCCTTGCCGACCGCCAGTCCTCCCCGTTCAGCCTAAGGTTGACAACGTTGCTGGATTCGTATAAACTTCTCACTAACGGTGGGAGCGCAGCAGCCCGAGCCAGTTGACATCCGGCGCATGCCGCTGAAGCGCAGAACGGGGTGGCTGAGGCGGCACTTTGATTTGCGGCCTCGCAAGTCCCTGGGCCAGAACTTTCTGCTAGACGAGACGGCGGCTGGCCGCATTGTGGAGGCGGCGATGAAGTTCTCGCCGCGAGAAGTAATGGAAATTGGGGCCGGGCTGGGAGCGTTGACTGTGCCCTTGGCCGACGCCGATTATCAGATAATCGCTTTTGAGACTGACCCGACTCTAGCCCGGGCATTGCGCTGGCTGTTTGCGGATGTACCAGCGGTAGAGATTAGAGAAGAGGACTTTCTGCAGACGGACGAGCAAATGGGTGGAGAGAGGGCAGTGGCGGTGGGTAATTTGCCGTACTATATTACCTCACCGATTCTCGGCAAACTGCTGCAGAGCCGGCCCGGGTTCGTTGCTCTGGTTGTTACTGTCCAATATGAAGTGGCGCAACGACTGCGGGCGGAACCAGGCACCAAGCAATACGGCCCCTTGACATTATTTTGCCGATATTACGCGGCCCAGGTGAGTGCGATATGCACGTTGCCCCCGGCGGCGTTCTGGCCGCAGCCAGAAGTCAAATCAATGACCTTGAGCTTAGTGGCTCGTGCCGAGCCACCGCCGCAGATAACCGAACCGGTGGCCTTCTTTGCGGCAGTGCGTGGTGCTTTTGCCCACCGACGCAAGACCCTGCGTAATTCGCTGAGGACAGCGGACAATCTGGAACTGACTGATGAACAAACGGACGCAATCTTAGCGGCGGCCGCCTTGGATGGGCAGCGCCGCGGCGAGACTCTGGATTTTGACGAGTTCATCAGGTTGGGAAACGCTTTAGATATGGTGACGAAGCAGACCTAGCGGGTGGCCCTACTGTCCCAGATGATAACGTTACAAGCTTTTGCCAAAGTCAATTTGACTCTGGAGGTGGTGGGCAGCCGCCCGAACGGTTACCACGAACTGCACAGTGTGGTGCAGTGTATCTCGCTGGCCGACACCCTCCACCTACGCCCGACTGGTCGGGGAATAACTCTAGGTAGCTGCGGCTACGAGGTGCCGGGTGGCGCTGACAACTTATGTTATCAGGCGGCCGAAGCTTTCATCAATTCAGTCGGGGAACCGCCGGGAGTAGAGATTGAGCTTATCAAGAGAATTCCGGTTGGGCGGGGCTTGGGCGGCGGTAGCAGCGATGCGGCGGCGGGGCTGCGGGGCCTAAGTGAGCTTAGCTCGCAGCCGCGGGCCGCACAGCTCCTGCACCAGCTAGCCGCTGAGATAGGCAGCGATGTGCCGCTATTTCTGATGGGCGGGACCTTACTGATGACGGGGCGAGGCGATATTCTCCAGCCGCTGCCTGAGTTGCAGCC
>JAUWJN010000248.1 GCA_030607655.1 bacterium | reverse complement strand
TCCCCCATTATTAGTCTGCTCTGTGACGCAGCGGGGCCCTTTAGGCCTGGGGCGTGGGACGCTCGATACCCCAGTCTTTGAGCATTTCCTTCACCGCGGCACCGATCTCTTCCCGCGAGGCGCCTTGCTCACGCATCTGCTGAACCTCAGCCTTTAGCTCTTCGCGCTGTTCGGCAGTAAGCTGCTGGCCCAGCCAGCGTAGCCCGACCTGCGGACCTTGCCCACCTGCTCCCGGCCCAGGAGGCTCAATGCCCCAGCCCTTCAGTAGCTCCTTGACTGCCGCGTGAATTTCCTCGGGCGATTTGCCCTGCTCACGCATCTCCTGAACCTCGGCTTTTAGCTCTTCGCGCTGTTCGGCAGTAAGCTGCTGGCCCAGCCAGCGTAGCCCGGCCTGAGCATTCTGCTGCATCCTGCCCGGCGGCGGTGCCTCAATGCCCCACTCTTTGAGCATCTCTCCCACCGCGGCACCGATCTCTTCACGCGAGGCGCCTTCTTCCTTCATCTCCGCAATCGTGGATTTCACCTGCTCGCGTTGCTCCGCGGTCAGTTGGGGCCTATCCCCCTGACGCAAGTGCTGCCTGGGGGTAGTTGGGTCTTGCGCCCAAACCACCGTTATCAGCCCCACGCAAAGCATTGCCGCTGCTACGACCCATAACCGCTTGCCTCTCATCTCTGTTGCCTCCTTTTGGTGTCTGCCTGGTTCTTGCTGCGCGCTGCAGTTGTTGGTTGTGCTGACCGTCGACATTTGCGTGGACGAATCAGCCAACTTGGTTGTTCATTCTTTCCTCCACGAGTTATCGGACAGGAGGTATGCCCGCTCCTGGATAGAAATACTACTGGTATCAGGAACACCATAACTTAGAAGGAGCAAGCAGGATGTCTGACAGATATTCGGGCAAGGCCATAGTGTTCAATAAGCCATTGCACGCGGAGGTACACGAAGATGTTTTATTCCCGGAGATGGATGACAATGGTGTAGTTCTCAAGACAATATATAGCGGACTGAGCCGGGGCACCGAGCTAGACTTGTACAGTGCCCAGATGCATGATCGCCCCCCGCACAGTCAATGGTACCCGATGCTACCCGGCTATATGCCGCTGGGCGAGGTCATTGAGGTGGGCAGCCAGGTGGAGCATCTACAGGTTGGGGATATTGCCTTGAGCTCCAACCTGGCCGGCGGCTTTGATGAGCGTTACTGCCCCGCCTGGGCGGGCCACACTGAGTATGTAGTGATCTCCGAGCAGAGCTGTGGGATTGGCGCCCGCCGGGCAGTCAAGGTACCCGAGGGCGTGGATCTGAAGGCCGCCTCAATCGGGGTGCTCCCGGCCATTGCCTATAAGGGCGTTAGCCTGAAGGTCCAGCCTCAGCCCGGGGAGACGGTTCTGGTAATCGGTCAAGGCGCTATCGGGAACTGCGCGGCCCAATTGTGCCGGGCCGCCGGCGCGCGGGTGATTGTAGCCGACCTGTGTGAAAATCGCCTGGAGCAGTCGCGGGTCTCAGGCATTGAAGAGACCATCAACACCTCCGAGGCGGACCTGTGGGAAGTCGTGGCCGACCTGTGCGACACAGGCGAGCCGCAGAAGATAATTGAAGTTACCGGCGAACCCCATCTGCTGGAGCAGTGCCTGCTACATGCCCCCAATCTTGGACTGGTGCACGCCCAGGGAATGTACCTGGAGCCTATTCAGATCTTCATCCCCGAGACTCTATTCGGACGGAACCTCACCTTCACCGGCACGGTGGGCGAGTCGCCGGAAATGGTGGCGCATTGCTTTGAGATGATGGTGGAGGGTACGCTGAAACTCGACCACCTGGTGACCGAGGTCTTCCCGGTGGACGAGGCTACCGAGGCCTACAAGTGGGCCTACGAGCACCCCGAAGAGTGTGTTACTCTAGTCTTTGAATGGTAAACAGGGAGGTTATCAATATGGCAAAATTAGCTTGTGCGGCCTGGGGATTTCGTGAGTACACGCCCCCGGAATACTTCGCGGCAGTCAAGAAGTTAGGGCTTGACTTTGTAGAGCTTAATCTGGACGAGGGCGAGACCCATCACTTAAGTCCCTCTGACTCGGAGGATGATTTGCAACTGGCTGCCCGGCAGGCAGCGGATGTCGGGGTACAGATCGTGGCCCTGGCCGGCGGTAATGATTTCACTGTCTCCGACGCGGCGGCGCGCCGGCAGCAGATTGATTCGGTGAAGCGGCAAATTGATGTCTGCGCGATTTTGGGGGCGGAGGTGCTCAGGATATTTGCCGGTTGGGTCTCGGTGAAGCAGGTACGCGATGAGACCTTTGCTAATGTCCGCACCTGTCTGGAAGAACTCGCCCCCTACGCGGCGGCCAATGACGTGGTGGTAGCCATAGAGAATCACGGCGGCATTACGAGTACCAGTGCCAAGTGCATCCGCTTGCTGGACGGCCTGCCGCCAGCGGTGGGGCTTAACTATGACCCGGCCAACTTCGCGCATTGCGATGAGGACCCGCTAGCCGCCCTGATGGTCACTGCTGACCATATTGTCTACACCCATTGGAAGGATGTGCGCTTAGTGGATGACGAGTGGGAGTACTGTGCCGTGGGTGAAGGAGTAATAAACTGGCAGCCAATAGTAGCGAAACTCGCGGCTTACTATGATGGCTACTGGGCGATAGAGTACGAGGAGACCGCCGATGCCGAGCGGGGCACTAAGGTGAGTCTTGACTACCTGAAGAACTGTATGAGCACTGCTGCTAAGAGGTGATTAGCTATGGGGGATAGCTTGCCAGAATGGGTAACCACGGTTATGAGGCTGGCGATTGGCGTAGGTATCCCGCTGGTAGTGACGGCGGGGCTGATTGTGGTCATACTGCTGGTAATACCGCGGGTGCTGCGCCGCATTGACGAGATGACCGACGAGACGATTGACCTCACCTACTGGCACCTGCTGGTGGCCCCGTTATGCTGGATCGTGGCTATCGTGGGGCTGTATGCGACCGTGCTGCAACTGGAGTTTGCTGCCCCCCATCTTAGCCAGATTAACATCGCGCTGGCCATCGCCCTGACCGGGGCGGTAGTATATGCGGGCCTGCGCGTCTTCAATGTCGTCACTGAGAAGTATCGTCGGCGCCTGGTGGCAGTCCGTGACCAGCGGGCCATTTACGGGGGGAGGGGCAAAAAGATAGTCAATATTGTCGTGCTGGCGGTAGCGGGGATAATTATTCTGGGCCAGCTCGATTACGAGATAACTCCCCTGCTGGCCAGCTTGGGTATCGCGGGGATAGCGATAGGTCTAGCCCTCCAGGACACCCTGGGCAACCTCTTTGCCGGCTTCTACCTG
>JAUWJN010000099.1 GCA_030607655.1 bacterium | reverse complement strand
TGAGCTTGGCCAGTATCTTGGCGGAGTCAAGCTGCAGTTGCTGCGCGCGGGGGGCCGAGTCACATTTCACCGTCACGATGTCATCATTGACTCGGGTGACCGTGGTGTGTTGGTTATACCAGGGCCCCACCACCTCCGCCCATACCAGCGCGGCCAGCACCCGGCGACTCTTGTGCAGGATGCTGTGGTGGGCCAGGTATTTGTCCAGAATCTCCTCCAGACTGGTGATCTTTCCGTCTCGCCGGTTTACCATAAGGTAGTCACGCTCAACGGCGGCCTCACCCCCGGCCCCTCTCCGTTCCGGAGAGGGGAGAAGAGAAAAGACAGCCCAATCTACTACTACTCTTGGAGACTGTTGCAAAACTCGTGGGAGGGGCACCCTTGCCCCGATATGGGTTTAGCTTTGCCCAGCCAAACTAACACAATTTATCCTCACTAGCCACCCGTAATTACCTTTTGCCACAGTCTCTCTTGACCAATCCGGCCACCACTATTGTTGGCGGATCTGGCCCGCGTTGATTTCGTACCAGGCAGTATATTTACTTTCCCGAAGTACCTGCTCAGTTCCTGCACTGGTAATCAGGATCTGCTCGAACTCGCCGGCTAAATGCAGCACCTGCGCCGCTCGCCGCGGGTCCAGTTCGGACAGGCAATCGTCCAGCAATAATACCGGCGCCTCGCCGCGGCGCTGCTGCATTACTTGAGCCTCCGCCAGCTTCAGACTCAGGGCAGCGGTGCGCTGCTGGCCTTGCGAGGCGAATTGGCGGGCGGAATAGCCATCAATTTGGACCACTAGCTCGTCACGATGAGGCCCCACCAGAGTTATGCCCCGTCGTACCTCCTGTTGGTAGTGGCGTTCCAGCTCCTCGCGAATAGCTGCTGCTTTCTCATCCGGGTCATCAACGCCTCCCAGGATACCGTCATAGCGAAGGCCTAATCGCTCAGTCCGGTCGCTAAGGATGCCGTGGAGGTCACTGGCGCGCTGGCCCAGGCAGTAACGAACTGCTCGCGGTCGGCACTAATCCGGGCTCCGGCCTGGACCAGTTGGGTAGTCCACGGGGCCAGGTCCTGGCCGGTAGCCTGACCGGCTTGCATCTGCCGGAGCAGCTCGTTGCGCTGCCGGAGGGCCTGGCGGTATCTTACCAGGTCATCCAGATAGCGCGGGATAAGCTGCGCAATAGCAGTATTCAGGAAGCGGCGGCGCACGGCCGGCGCGCCCTTCACTAACTGCAGGTCATCCGGCGAGAATAGTACGGCCGGCGCCTGGCCGACTACTTCTCGTACTGAAGCGCACACTGTCCCATTAACTTCAATGCGCTTGGGCGTGGTAAGGACAGAGGGCAACTGTGGCGCATCAGAGTCAGCCGATGCCGGGGAGCCCTGGAGTATTACTGAGATGGATACTGAACCGCCCTCGGCGTCGACAAACTGACCGGATACCATCCCCCAACTGGCTTCCCGGCGGACCAACTGCCGGTCGCGCGCAGTGCGCGGTGAGGTGGTAGTGGCCAGTACCAAGATCGCCTCCAGCAGACTGGTCTTGCCGGAGGCATTGGGGCCTACAAAGATATTCACTCCTGCCACCAGGTTCAAGTCCACCTGTCGGTAGCAGCGGAAGTCTTGCATTGTTAAGTGGGCGATATGCAATCTGTCTGGCTCACTTTGCCCGGCCTGGGCGGCGGAAAAACACAGCCCCGGTCTGCGCGACCCGGGGCTGAGATTACTTACAGCTACAGTTAGCCCGGCTACATTATCTGCATGGGCATCAGTACGCAGATGTAGTCCTCGCGGCCCGCGGGCGTAATCATACCGGGATTTAGCGGCCCGGACAGATGCAGCACTATTTCCTCCGTGCCGGCCCCCTCGAGCACATCCAGAAGATACCGGGCATTGAACGCAATCTCCGCGGCTTCACCCTCCAGAGTAACGGGTACCAGCTCCTCGGCGTGGCCGACATCTGGACTATCTGCGGTTATCTGTAGCCCCTCATCGGTGGTGCGTAGCACGACCCGGCTAGCATCCTCCCTAGCGACGATCAGGGCCCGGCGCAGCACCTGTTCAAAGGCTTGTGTACCTATGGTTAACGTCTTATCAAATCCCTCGGGGATTACCTTCTCATAGTTAGGGAACTCCCCTTCAATCAGCCGGGAGGAAAGGGTAATGCCTTTCACTACAAACTGAACTTGATTCTGAGAAAGCGCCACTTCTACTGACTCATCTGACTCATCATCCAATATCCGGAGAAGCTCGGCTAAGACTTTCGCTGACACAATAGCTTGGCGAGTGCCCTCTACTGGACATTCACTACGGCGCAGGGCCAGCCGATAGGTATCCGTAGCCACTACTTCCAAAGAACCATCAGCAAGATTAAACAACGCTCCCGTCAATATAGGCCGCGTCTCATCCGGGGAAGTAGCAAAGATAGTCTGTGCCAGGATAGCAGCAAGTTGGCTCTGGGGGAGGGCAAACTCTACTGCTTCGCTTAGCTCCGGCAGCATCTGGAAATCATCGGCCGTTAGCCCCCGAATCTGGTAATGAGCGGCGCCACTAACAATGGAAAGACTACTATTTTCATCTACCTCGAGGCTTACCTGCCCCTCGGGTAGGCTCCCGGCTATCTCCGTTATAGTGCGCGGGGGCACGGTTATAGTCCCCTCACCAGTGACTGCCGCCGGGATGGTCGCGTCCAGACCAATGTACTCCAGGTCCGTGGCCACCAATCGCAGTTCTTCTCCCTGTGCCTCCAGATATATGTTGTTCTGCACCGGCTGAGTACTGCGGCCTGATACCCCACGCCCTACTATCTGCAGGGCGTTATACAGATCGGTTTGTGTACATTCGACTGTAAGCATTACAGACTCCTTCCTCAGACTGCAAAGGAAAAGAATAGTTGACCCTACCTGGTTTAGAATAGCGATGACGGCCTAGTTTTTCACAACCTAATTATAACAGCTCTTATATATATTAAATAGTAGTAGTAGTAGTAGTGCCGTGGATAGCGTGGAAATCCCTATTAAGCCTAGTCCTGGTCGGCATTTGCCCGGGGGATATTATGGGGCAAAACTCCTGCGAGTTATCCACCATATCCCCAACTAGTATTATTATGCCCTATCGTCCCCATGTTGTCAACAGGATACCGTCATCTTTTCGCCAGGGCAGGGCGAACTACCTCTTGGGCAACAGATATTTAATCAGGCTGAAGTCGCGCGCGCATATCATTAATCTCCCATAGCACTTTTTCATCATTGGTCAATAGCTCACTCACTTTGTGGTAGGCGTGCAGGATAGTGCTATGGTCGCGCCCGCCAAAGAACTTACCGATGCTAGCTAGGGAGTTATCGGTTAGTTCTCGGGCTAGGTATACGGCTATTTGTCGGGGCCAGACAATCTCCTGGTTGCGTTTGGGCCCGCGCATATCTTCGACACTACAGTTCCTGGCGGCAGCGACATGCTCGACGATCTGTTCTACAGTTACCCGCTCCTGGGTGCTGGCAGTAGAATAGTCGGCCACTATCTCCTCGATCATAGGCATAGTGAGTTCCTCACTGGTCAGGGAGACATAGGCACAAATCTTTAGCAAAGCTCCTTCTAATACTCGGATATTGGACTCTATCTTCTGGGCGACGTACTCCAATATCTCTCGGGCCACCTCAACTCCCTCGGCTGCGGCCTTCTTTTCCAGGATAGCCACCCGGGTCTCCACGTCGGGGCAGCGTAGATCAGCCACAATCCCCATCTCCAGACGACTGCGCAGGCGGTCGTTCATTATCTGCAAATGGCGCGGCGGGGCGTCGCTAGCGATGACCACTTGCTTATCAGTCTGGCACAGAGTATTAAAGGTATGAAAGAACTCCTCCTCCGAGACGGGTCCCTCGATGGCCGCGATAAACTGTATGTCATCAACCAACCATACATCTACGTATCGGTACTTACGCCGGAAGGCAGCCATACGGTTGTCGCGGATGGCGCTGATAAGCTGATTGGCGAAGTCCTCGGCGGACAAGTACACCACTCGGGCCTCAGGATGCTGATTGACGCCCGTATGACCAATGGCTTGCAGTAGATGAGTTTTGCCTAGGCCTACCTTGCTGTGGATGAACAAGGGATTGTAACTTTTCCCGGGTGACTTGGCCACCTGTTGGGCGGCGGCGTGTGCAAAGCGATTGCAGTCGGCCACCACGAAGTCCTCGAAGGTATATTTAGGATTCAGGGGGGTGGTGGAGAAGTCGTCGGGCACTGCCGGTGCGGAGACAGTGATAGGTACCGGCAGGGGCGGCGCCGCGGCCGATGGGCCCGCAGACTCAACCACCTGCATCTGTACGCGCACCGGCTCCTCCAACAGTTCCGTTAAGCAGGTGCCGATAGCAGGCAAGTGGCGTTCCTCTAACCAGCTCTTGGCGAACTGGTTAGCAACGCCGAGAATAAAGACATTCTCATCATAGCCCACCGGGGTAGTGTTACGTAAGAAAGCATCGTAAGTGGCCTGGCCCACACGTTCCGCGAGTACGGGCAGGGCAGCGCGCCATAAATCCTGCAAACCGGTTGCAGTCACTTCAGCCATGTGTAACACCTTTCTGTTGGCGTGAATGGGACCCAGGATTGTTTTTCGCCTAGCAGGAGCGCCATTACACCGGGCTATAGTACTGTGCCTAATCAAGTACTGGGAAAATCTGCCGCTGAGAGCAATGACGTGTACTACGATGTACAGTGGCTGGCTCAACAGGCCGTAGTGTGAGGAATATCTCGACGTGGCGCTACGATCTTCGCGGCAAATTAACAATCCTTGGCCTGCAGAGCATTTGATTGTCCCTGGCTGTTTTCCACAGCTGTTTTCCACATCTGTGGAAAACTCCAACCCCACCATTATACACAGTATAGCATACTTCTTGCACAATGCCAAGAGAAATTACCTAATTTTTACTAAAAAGTCCCACATTTTTGCCAAAAACTTAAGAGTCTTCGTGGAAAGCCGGTAAAAAACCCTGAAAATTGGTTTTTGGGACCCTTTTGCTTCCCATATTGCTCATCTTCCTGTATTTTATATACTGGAGGCCGCTGAACCAACCTGAGAGCCGGGTGCAATAGCCCCAGCGGCTAGCAAACAGTTTTCCACAGAGTTGCCTCTGACTGCCAACAGGTTTTGCAGGGAGATTATCCACAATTGTGGATAACTCTTGTGTAAAGTGTGTTATAGACCTTCAGCACAGACCACCACAGTAGAACTGAACTTAGGTGCGGCAATCGGTATTATTCTACATGCCCGTTGCGTATCCTTCTCGGGGTCATATCGTGAGTGTATCAGGGGCAAACAGTCGTTGACTGATATTAGTGAGGGATACCATCAGCCGACTGGGCAACAATAATGGAACGACTGCCCACACGAGAAGGTGAGTATCAGCGGACAGGGAATAATAGTTGCGCGCATCTGAAATCCTAATCCGCAGTAGGTTGTACACCAATGGGTACTTCTACCTCACAACGGTCGCCCGCCACTCCGGAGTGGGATCGGGTCAGAGAACTTTATCAGCAGCCCCATCCGGCCCCTGGGGAGGTGGTAGGCCGTATAATTCAGGCCCTGGCCCCGGACACTCGTCAGGGCCTACACGACCGCGCCGCAGTCGCTTGCCTGGATACGCTGCTGTGGGGGAGTGCGGCAGTGGCCGACCAGGGCTTGCAGCAGTTCCTCGCTAGCCTAGCGCCCGTAGAGGGACCGCCCGTGATCGCGCTGGCGGCGGGCTTACGGGATGCCGCCACCGACTATATCAGCACTACCCGAGCCGCCTCGCGATTCGGCGAGCTGGCGATTGATGCCCTAAGCAATAGCGTGCTGAGCACCGCGGCCGGCGAGCAAGGACTACTCACCGTCACTACCGCCCAGGCCGACGCTGACTATGGACGCTACGCACGGGAAGGGAATCTATCCGGGCTCAGTGTGCAGTTCTTATCCCACGATTTTGACCGGGTCTTCCGCTATTTCGTCTCTCGCGACCTGAGCGATTTCATCGGGAGCGAGGCCTTCCCGACCGTCAGCAGTAGTTCGCGGATGTTGGACGAGGTGGCGCTGTACTGCCGACGAGGTGCCCAGCAGATTGACCTCAGTAGCTACGAAGACCAGCTTCAGGAGATTGTAAGACTCGCCATTGACGATCGTGTCCAACGCCTACAGCCTCTCGCTGTTGACGGGATAACCATGGGGCTGGAGGTGTTGGCGGGGGGCGTATAATCTGTGGCCGTTACCGTTGTCCAAATTGAAGGGCTGCCGCCAAGTGTGTTGGCCATCCGCCCGGGGCTGGTGGAGGCTGATTGGCAACTGGATTGGCGCTCGCCCCGCCGCAATGCAGTCTGTACTCTCACTGAGTTGCAGGCGCATCTGCCTATTCCGCTCAGCCCCCTCGCCCAGGACTTTATTGATGTAGCCACCGCGGTTTATTTGACTGACATCGCGATGCGGCGCGGGCGCAATGAGGGTTGGGTCCGGGACCTAGAACTAGTCCTGCCCGTGCGGTGTCCCGACTTCTGGCATGCAGTCGCTGACCAGTTCACCAGACTGCTGCAGCGGCTGACCGGGGATAATTTTGAGTTCACCTTCTACCGGTGCGGTGCTGACACCACCAACAATAACTCCCCCACCCCGACGACCGCCACTACTGATTCTGCTGATTGTGTCTGCCTACTTTCCGGCGGGCTGGACTCGTTGGCGGGCGCGGTGATGCTGCTGCGGGCTGGTCGGCGTCCTCACTTGGTGATGCATTATTCGGGCAATCCCACCGTGCGCGCCGCTCAGGACTATGTGCAGCAGTTGCTGGCCAAGACCTGGCCCGACCGCAGTCTGTTCAGTGGTGTCCACATTGCTCCCGACACTCATAGCCCTGATGCACTACTTTATCCGGAGCCTGACGAGCGCGAGCCTTCCCGCCGGGGCCGCTCCCTGCTGTATATGACCCTGAGTGCTGTCGGCGCTGCTACGGCCGGCCAGGAAGACGTGTATATGGCCGAAAACGGCGTGCTCACGGCGGCTCTACCGCTGACCCTGGCGCGCACCGGTAGTCTGTCCACTCGCAGTACGCACCCGGCGGTGATAAACCTGTTCAATAGCCTGTGTGAGCAAGCCGGCTGGAGTTGCCGGGTGCAGAACCCCTTCATCTACCAGACCAAGGCTGAACTGATACGTGACATCCTGCGGCCGGTGCTCAGTCCATTGGACATTCAGAAGACGGCCTCGTGCTGGATGACCGGGCGCGCCAATCGGCAGTGTGGCGGCTGCATACCGTGCCTGCTGCGGCGGATTGCCATGCTGGCGGCCGGGCTGCCCGATGAGGCCTATATGATGGATCTGCTAGGGGACCCGCTACCACATGCTGGTACCGACGCCTTCACCAACCTGGTTGACCTGCTTAACCACACCACTACAATACTGGCCAAGAGTGACGAGGAATTACTGCGGGAATATCCGCGGCTGTTAGACTTAGCCCGCACCGGGGTGTCGGTCTCTGAGGTGATTGCGATGCTGCGCCGCCACGCCGCTGAGGTCGAGCAAGTAATGACCACCCACTTCCCCACCCCCGCCCGCCTGCTGGAAGTGCTCTAATCCGCCGGCACAACTGCCTCTGCAGCCACCGTCTTGTGCTCAGCCTCGCGCAGCTTTATGTACAACACCACGATGGTCACCAGCAGCACCAGTTCGATCGTTGAGCGCGTTAAGGAAAGCAAAAGCGTGAGGCCAGGATTATGAATTGTTGCCCAGCTTGCTGCGCTGAGTAGCGCATACACTGGCACCATTATCAGCAGGTAACGCGGCAGCAAGACGAGCAAGTCCCACCAGCGGCTGCGGATTAACTGGAAGTTTCTAACCACTGCCGGCGAGAAGTTAGCTCGTTCTGCCAGAACTATCCAGGGCACGAATAGCAGGACGATGCGGATGACGGGAGCCAACTGGAGAATAGAACCTGGCATTATTGCGAGATGTCTCCATATCGGGAAGGCGGC
>JAUWJN010000005.1 GCA_030607655.1 bacterium | reverse complement strand
CGTCTGCCGCGATGGAATCAGTGGCAAACGTCGCCGCTATTAGAGCAGCGGCGGCGAAGGCATCCGCTGTGAACGCGCCGGTCGCGAAGGTCGCAGCCACGATAGCATCAGCGGCAAACTCATCAGCGGTCAGACAACCAGTAGCCAGCTTAGCCGCTGTGATCCCGTCATTGACAATCACGACACCGCCAGTTCCTGTATCTGCCAGGATTTCAGCGACATCAGCATACGGGTCATGGCTTACCACCTGTATCCCAGTAATGTATACGACATCGGTGGCACCAGTGAGTTTGTAGGCAAGTGGCCCCAGCGTATCCACGTCAGCCGCAGGCATCTCGAACTTCACTATCAAGTCCAGAATTACTGCCTGTGCGCCGGCTGACGCTGTAGTTAGAGCTCCACCGGCCTTGCTACACACCTCAGTGGTCGAGATTTCGGCGGTAGTCACCTTGTACACAAGTGTCCGCCTTGCAGCAGTCGCCTCACTTAGCTGCACTTCCGTGGTCGCTAAGTTGACGAAGACATCTGCCGCCTGCACTGGCACCATACCAAACACCAATGCTGCCATAAGTGCCGGCAGGTACAACTTGCGTAGAGTTACCATGTCAGGTTCTCCTTCCGTTGAGGGGCCGACAACAGAGCCGGCCCCCCCTGTTTAGTGATTTACAATCGGCCTACGTTGCCGATGGCCGTACTACAGTGCCATCCTGCCAGTCAGACTGCGCCATAGCAATGTTCACATTGAACATGCGGCCCATTGCCCGACGCTGACTGCAAACCAGATTACCGTGTAGCCACAGGAAGTTGATTATGTCGTTCGCATCTGTCGGCTCTTTCCAGCCGTTAAACTTGAACGACTGAACCGCCTCATAGCGAAGACCACAGTAATTCCAGTTGATGAAAAACGCCTCGTAACCGTCAGCGCGACTCCCAGAACTGTAGGCGCTCCCCGTGCAGTCCAAATCAGACACCAGGGGCACGCCGTTGATACCGATGGCATCGAAGCCCATCTGCACCACGTTCGCGTTCCGAATACCAGCCAGGCGGTCATTCTCAGACACCTGGGCTTCAACGACGTTGTAGTATTCGGGGTGTACGACGATGAGGTGAGGCTTCTCGCCACAGGTGTCGGTGATGTAGCGCACCATCTTTTTCAGATTAGCAATGGAGGGCGCAACATAACCGTTGCTGTCGGCGTCGTCTTCCATTACGTGCGCGACCCACTGAGGCATTTCGCCAGCCTTGTTATCAGAAACATCTGGCACAATGCCTCCGAACTCTGTGTCGCAGACATTATCACAAATGTCTGTGAGTCCGAGGATCTCGTTGCCGGTCTGGTCGGTAAAGATACTGGTACTAACGGCCATCCGCAGAGCATTGATACAACTCTGAGTCTTGATACGGATTTGGTCAGCAACAGCCTCCGGCCCACGCGCAGCATTGATTTTGAACTTGGAGATCCTAGCGTCAACTTCAGCGTGACGCCAGGGATAGACTGCACGAGTTACTTCCTCAACACGCGAGGCAGTCAGGTTTGTAACTTCATCGGCTACCCAACTCGCAGTTGGCCCCGTGTGCTCGATTAGCTCATGGATTTCATCGCCGGTGACTGGCTTCGCTGTCTGACGAAGCTCAGTCATTACGGGAGTCTCCCGAAAGAAGTTGTCAACTACTGTCGGTTCTATATGCTCCCGCACAATGGCGTCAAACGTTGTTACCCAATCTAAGGCCATTCTGGACACATCCTTTCATCGCCCAGAGCGGCCTAGAAGCTATCTACCTATCAGGTAGTGCGCCCCAACGGGATTTTAGGGACACCAGTCCTTTTCAAGTCAGCAGTCATCCGTGCAGTCAGTTCCGCGTTGCTTGTGGCTGGCGGCAACTGCCCCGGGCCTCCGCTGGAAGGCGGTGGCTGGGGGGGCTCCTGCGCGTTTTGCTGCTGGGCCTGC
The DNA here is from genome assembly GCA_030607655.1 of bacterium. Lineage (GTDB taxonomy): Bacteria > Armatimonadota > Zipacnadia > Zipacnadales > Zipacnadaceae > JALGTV01. The sequence continues at coordinate 19,142 of JAUWJN010000005.1, read as the reverse complement.
GTGTTAGCAGCTTGGATCTGCTGAGCCATTTCTTTGCCTTTCCACGCCCATAGTGCCTGCTCAGGGTTGTAGATACCGTTTTGATCCATAAATGTCAGTAGCTCATCAACGGCCCCTGGCTCTTGCAACATAGGCGTTTTCTCGGCAAGGGCATGAGCTTGAGTCACAACGCCTTCTACCCAAACTCGATTACGCTCCTGCTCCATTGACGCGGCAAGCTGTTGTGTCTGTTGAATCACTGGTGCTACCGCTTGCTGCGCCTCATATCGCGCACGTTCCGTGATGCCCTCGACAGTATTCCCAGGGAACTGGAACTGCGGTGCGGCCGCCGGCGCTTGTGGCACCGGAGGCTGCGGTCCCTGCGGATACTGCTGGCCCGCTTGCGGCTGCTGCTGTGGCACCCTTGGCGGCTGTGCCAGAGGCCCAGGCTGTTCTATCCCTGGCGTAGGTAGCGGTGGCTGTGCTGTAATCGGAACATATTGCCCCCGCTGCCTGTCCCACTCCATCCCTGCCTGACGCTGTGCTTCTGCGGCTGCTCTAGACTTGTTTTGGTAGTCAGAGTACCGCAGGTCTCGCCGTCGGGCTTCCTCGGGATGCCGGTTTGCAAACTCAGCCTGCACTTCAGGAAAGATGTGCTCGGGGACTTCAGACGCATCATACTCGGCGCCGTCGTCTCCCCAGTTTGCACTCTCCAGATACTGCTCGGCTGTGATTTGTCCCGTTTCCCCAGGCGCAACTCCGTCGTCCGATTGGGGCAGTCCAGTTTGAGGTTGCTGGTCGCCCAGTCCCGCTGCTGGTTGCTGCGCTTCGTCGTCTAGTTGGTTGCCTTGTTCCATTCGGCTCCTCCTGCTATTTAATCAGACGCTCGTCGCGCCCGTTACGGCTTTTATCAGGCAGTTCAAAATAATGCCATTTCATCACAGCGCCACCAGTACAAACGACTTTGGGTGGCCCGAATTTCTGCTCTATGCGTTGTATTTCTTCGATGGCTCCTTGAGTTTGAATCATTAGGTTGCGTTCCCGCCCATCTTCTTCCAAATGTTCTACCGCTCCTTGCCGACACCTCTGCCCGCTCCCGCACCGCGCCCTGGACCTCCCGCCCTACAAGGCCGAGTATTGCGTTCGCGCCGGCCCCCGCCAGGCATCCCCCGTCCTTTGCCACGACCATCTCTAGGTCCTCTTCCTGTTACCATTTTACTCAAGCTCCGTACTCACATAGATATTGATAAGCTCCTGTAAATCAGGCGGCAGCCCCTGGACGAAAGCCATTTGCTCCTCAGTCAATTCCTGGCCCGATTGAATACTGTCGCGGATAGCTGCCACCATCTGCATCTGTTCATCATCAAGTATCTCGGCCAACTGACTAGCGACATCCTCAAGCGAGGGCCCCTGGCCCATTCCCTGCGGCCCCGCTATCTGAGCAATCTGCATCTGCAACTGGAGTATCGCCAACTGCCGCTCCGACATCTCAATCTGCTTCAGTTCAGCAATCAGCCGCTCACTGTTTGGCAGTCGCAACTGCTCAACCGCCATTGACCCAGGCAGCAACTGCATACTTGCCAACTGGATTACGTACTCGGCACGAGCAGCTTGGGAAATTGGCAAGTCGCCACTTGGCTGCGTGATGACACGGTACTCGTAGGGTATTTGTACAGGCCCCGTCCCAGTCATCACTGTGTCGCCAAACATCCGCGGCTCTATGGTCTGCGTTGTCGTTTCCTTGTCTCGCACAACTGAAATCGAGCGGTCCTCACGATAATACTTCCCCATCAGGTCCAGCACTTGCTGCCCTATCTCCGCATGGACTTCGCCCCAGTTTTCAATCGGCAAAGACAGGCGGCTCATCCCCGCCTGCTGGAGCAGTTGAATAGCAACACCCGCCTGAATACCCTTCTCGCGCTTACCCACCATCACGTTATGAGTACCCGAGATCATATCGAAGTCGTACTTGAGGGCCTGCTCGTGATCAAAGAAGTAGGGGGGCAACGGGACGGGCGGCTCGCGTCTCGCCCACGCATCGCCGTGAACAAGAAGTGTGGCTCCGGGCTCGTTTGACCCCTCAAACTTTGCATCATTAGTAACCCAGGGGGAATTACCCCCCGACCGCGAGTGTGTAGCGATCCGCAGATTCGCCAGATTGATAGCTAGCTGCAAATCAATGAGATCTTTGATCTCAGACTCGCCCCACAGGAACCGACCTTGGGGATTTATGGGGAAGAAGTGGAAGGGATATTTCTTGCTGGGCACCGGGGACTCCATCGGTTCAACTAAGAACTGAGCGCCAGAGTAAACACACATAGTCTGGCCGAAATCATACCAGACCTCCCAGACTTCAATGAGGTCGCTCTCTGATGCCGCGCCCCGAATATCTACCTCTTTGGTCGGATACCTGACGCCCCGCTTCAGCCGGCTCATGTCTGCGTTAGGATAGAGTCGCTGAACCAGCGCAGGACTGTATTTGTGGCAGACGGCTATATACTCACAGTTCTTAAACTTCCTAGCATCGGGGTCGGGGTAGACAGTAAACGGGTCAATCCAATCAACCGCAACCTCGCCCAAAGAATTGCCGGCTTCATCTAACGGCCCCTCAAACTGATCCCACCAGACCTTCAGAGCACCCGTCCCATTTATCAAGGCATCAATGTAAACAATGCCAAGTTCCCTGTTCAAATGAATACGCTCACGCAACCCCTGGAGCCCCGTCTGAAGCTCAAGTGCGAAATCGTCCTGGTCTCGCTTACCAGCGACCACAAACCAGTCAGGATCAGCCGAAAGAAGGACGGGGAGATTGTGGAGAGTGCGCGCCTTGATGAAGTTAATTACGGAGTAGTCCTGCCGCTGCCAGTCCTCAAACTCTAGGTCATCGGACTGTTGCCCATCATAGAACTTCCACCACTTCTGCCAGTCCTTGTGCAGCACTTCCTTCTCTCGGATAGCCACAGAAAGTTTGGTATCGAGTCGCCCAATTTCCTCGGGCTTCGCGATATTCATTACCGCGCCGACGACTCTTTCTGTAACATTCCCGAGCAGACTCATGCTTTATGCCTACCACATTCCTTCGGTTTTGTCAAGGCATTAGTTCAAAATGCTTTGACTCCGCCCTTAGCTTTATCCGGTCGCCACTTGAAGAAAAAAATGTCTTCAGCTGCGTTATAGCCTTCCTTGAGGGGGACCTTACGCTCTCCATAGTAGCCCCACTTCAGCGCCGCGGACACGGCATAAGAAAGAGCGTCGGCACGGTCTAGGTGCCTCGCCTTTCTTAGACGCATAAGCTGGTCTTCGAGTTCGGTTCCCTTCAGATGTGGCGCATGAAAGATGGCTCCTTGCTTGTACGGGCCAGACAGCACCGTCTCAATTCTGACCGCCTTCTGCTGGGTCGGCGCCGGCGGATACCTGACGTTCGGATACTCACCGCGCCGGATCATTTCGTTGCCAATCGTCTCCTGCAATATCTTGCCAGCGTGACTCACGCTCTCAATCTCAATGGACACCGGCTCGATCCTGCGTTGCCATCCAAAGATAGCATCTACAAAGTCACCTGTACTGCCAAAACCTTCTGGCTGCGGGCCTACATCTATGTCCGTCACATAAATGCGGCCGTCTGCATCTATTGCCACAACTGCAATCGCGGGCTCACTGGCACCAGGAAGAGTCCACTCACTGCCCGCGGCTGGATCTGCACCAGCATAGTAAGTAACCAAGGGGCGACCATCCTTGCCCTTCGGCAATTCAGTGTAGTACCTGAACATACTACGCTTGATCTTCTGATACTCCTCGGGAGCCACTTCATTTCTGTACTGCGCGTGGAATCGTTCGCCCAAGGTGTCCTTTAGGCGGCGCAATTTTTCTTCAGGAAACCGATCAGGGAAGAGAATGTTCTCAAACTTCTCGTCACAAGCTTCCATTATCAGAGGAGTCATCTGTCCCGTAGAAACCAGTTTGTCCAGCGCCCAGTCCCAGCAGTCATAATCAGTGTAGCGGGTGCCCGACATCAGAATATCGTGAGTGTGAACATTCGACCAAATATCCGCCAGCTTCGCTCTGACCTTCGCATGGATTTTCCGAGTCTCTGTGTTCTCGAAGGTAGCAAAGTCATCAATCTTTACCCGATCATAGTGAGTTCCCTCCGGCGATTGCTTCCAACTCATTGCAGTGACCGATGGCTCTACGATGCCAGTATCTCTCTGAACACAAATGGCACTGCTAGACCACTTCCGGTCCTTATCGGGTCGCAGGTGTGGATAAAGCTCCTGGAGAACATAGTTGTTTTCGAGGTGGTCTTTGATCGTGGCGAGAAACATCTCGGGCAAATCCGGGCGCCCCGTCATAATCAGGACGGTCATGTTCGGGTCTATGATCAAATCCTGGATCGTGGAGGCAATCGTTGCGATAGTAGACTTGAAATGACCACGAGGGATTAACTGGATACGAGGACCGACACCACGATCTTCAGCAAAGCGGCACATCTCACCGTGGAAGTCATCTGGGGGAGTTAGCAGACTGTAGCCGAGGACAGCAGTACAGAGAAAGTGTAAATCACTCTTCCCCCTCTTCGCCCACTCCTGCCTTGTGTCCGTGCTTGAGACCGCGAGCATATCGCTCCGCGGCACGGAGATGGAATAATACCTCTCCATCATCTGCTGGAATGTCATCGGGCACCCCCTTCAGCGCAATTTTGACCGCCGCCAGGCGTACCTTAACATCTTTATCATCAAGGGCCTCGGACAAAACGCCCAGGGCCTTGTGATAAATCTGCTCCTCGGTTAGCTCCTGCTTTTCTTCGCCGGCCACGGCCTACCCCTCGTCGCCGTTGTCGCCAGCAGATGGAATATTGGGATGCTCCGCATCTACAAGAAGCTTGTCAAACTCGGTCTTGCTTATCACGACCACGGCCTCGCCGAACTTAAAGACCTTCTTCAGGAGCGGCGCCAGGGGCTTCGAGCCCGGAGCATACAGGTCAAGCTCAGCATTGGCGGTCGGCAGTGTCCGGTTTGTCGCTGTCTGGGCGCGGCGCACTTCTGCTTCTATGATCCTCAGTTGCTTTGCCATTGGTCTTGTCGCCTCCTATGGTCAGGGTTGCTGTGTGCTTCTCGACGATTAGGGAAAATCCATCCTTCGGCATATAGTAATCGCAATCCAATACTTGAAACTGTATATGTACAACCAAATCCTCCTCAGTCCACTGCTGCTTTATGACCTTCATGATGTCCGCGAGAGGACAAGCTCCAGGCTGGCGAAAGTTAATGCAGTCGCTGCAAAACTCGTCAGGCTTCATCGTCTTCCTCCAGTATAATGTCAACAATCCTGTGGACCTTCACGACCACCGGCTTCACCAGCGTCACTAGTTCGCGGAACTCAACTATCAGCAGATCAAGCTGCTCCTTTGTGTCTCCCAACTTCAACAGCTTCAGCAGGTTCATGCTTACCTTCATCGTCGCCTCCCGGCGTTGTTTTTGGATGAGCCAGGGATAGCTAAGTTGGTAGAGGGCTTACGGGTCTCCATTCCCAACATACACCTGATCCCCAGCCGCCGGGCTTACCGCCTGACTCCCGTGCCAAACGGACTAACCGGCTTCAGCCGACCGTCGCCGACAACTTCGGAACCGCTGCGGGCTCTGCCCGCCGCACCTCGCGAAGACTGATTGTCAAATTGGTAGCGGGCCTCGGAGTCGAACCGAGTTCTCCAGCTTATGATACTGGCGACTTGCCCCTTTGTCCTGCCCGCGACCACTATTATCCTGACAAGTTTGAGCGGATTTGTCAAGTCGCGATGTAATCATTCTCGGGGAACTCTTTGTCTGGGTTGCCGCCGAGTTCTACGATGTACGCCTCCAGTGCCCGCATACGACAGCGCATAGCGTCCATGCAGAGCAGGTGGCCTTTGTTGTTCTTCTCCAAGTTAGCGACCGACTCTGAGTCTTTAGGACAATGCTCCCAATATCCTACGAAATGGCTCACTAGTGTGATCAAATACGGAGGCCCGCCATCGAGTGGTGCCAGAATCACGACGGCATCAAGCATATCGCTGGGCTCAGACTCTCGAATGGCCTGGCCTAAACCAATCAGCCGATACTTCTCCTTGTCAAACTTGTGGATATAGACATTGCCGAATCTGTACCCGTTCATTCCGCGGCCCCCTTATTCATCTTCGCAATCACCTGCTCCAGCGCCTCAAACGGCCCGTCACAGCCCTCGACCTCCGCCCGCAAAGTGTCAACGCCCTTCCGGTCCAGCTGCCGAGCATCCGCCAGCCAACCCTTATGGCCCCCGTGCCAGATCGTAAACCGCAGCCGAGCCTCCCGCTTCATCACGTACACGCCGTCTTCATTCATTCTCGTGCCTCTTTCAAGCTCCCGACGCATTTTCGCGGGGGCCAGGTCTTCTATCGCAGCCTTCCCCGGCCCCTTTGGGGGTGACGCTCCAGGAAGAGTTTCTCTGCGGCCACCAAGTTCAGCCTACCCAGACGACCGCGGGGCTAAACATCGGGCCACGGCTGCACGGTTTTCGGGGAAGCGTGCCGCCCGACGGGTTATGCGCTCTTCTCGCCCCGCCTGACGGTTATCCCCTGGCTCTCCAGCCACCTCCGGCGCTTATGACGCTCGGCGTAGCTCTTGCACGGAAGAGTCGTCACAGCCTTGGAACCACGAACCGCCGGCCCAATCTCTACAGCCACAGTCTACCCACTACCGCCACGCTTCAAACCTCCCCCAGCCCGAAAATCTGAAAAATGGAAAAAATAAGAGGCTGTGGGGGACACTAGGTAGGTTACGTTATCAAAAGTGTCATCGTGTACCCCCCCCGCCCCCTGGGGGCCGGTCACGACACTGGCGCGGGCTCTGGCCCTGTCTAGCCATTGGCCCATAAAGCTGCCACCCCTTTTGCTGGCCACCGGCCACCCCGGGCGCGGGCGTCGGGCACCAAACAGGAGAAGAATTGGACTTACACAGCTCTTACACAGCTCTTACACAGCTAAGTTTAGCTGAGAAGGTCAGTACAAGAACGCATACCGACCGAATCCCGCAGCTAAGGCGACCTGTGTAACTGCTGTGTAGTTGCTGTGTAGTCAATAACTTGATATATATAAAGGGTTAATCTATCTAATTACACAGTTAACACAGCTAATCCGAGGAAACCGTTCACGATATTGCGCGCTACGCGCGCGCGCACACGCGCGCCCGATAAGATCCATCGCCCAAATAGCTGTGGGAGCTGTGTAGTTTCGCCAGGTGTGGCGGTTGTGGTGGGGTTTGAATGATAGCAGCGCGAGTGTTGTGGTGGTTATCGGGGCGTTACATATCGGGTGCTTGACATTTGTGGTGGTTTGTGTTATGCTTCCGAAGTAGTTGAGGGTTTAACTCTCTGTACCGGTGGTATACTGAAAGGGAGAGAAGGTGCTACAATGCTTCGGCGACTCAGAGACTGGCTTGCAAAATGGAGGTTGCACCGGCAGCTACTCGGTTACAAGCGTTGGATAGAGAGAGGGGCGCGACCATGAAGCGATGTACACAGTGCAACCAGAAGTTTGACCTGTACTGGAGCGGCGTCCGTGGTCTATGCCGCAACTGCTACAGCAGGCAGCTAGAGGCCAACGGCATCCGGTACGTCTTTGACGACCACTGCAATCTACGCAAGGAGACTTAGACCATGATTGAGTTCACCGTGAAACTGCTGCTGCTGCCGCTATGTGTACTCGCTGGGTTTGCCCTGGCGAAGGCGCTTGACCATCTACGCCGGAACCGGGGGAGGTGGTACTGATGGCTACAAAGCTAATCTGTCCGCAGTGTTGCTCAGAGAATGTAGAAGAGGCAAACGACAGTCCGAACGCATCCGTTCTATGCCTGGACTGTTACTGCTGGAAGTGGCGCGAAGACTTTGCGCTGCCACCGAAGGCCTGAAGCCTCTCTGCTACGATAGGTAGCTTCGCACGGTCGCGGTAGTGGCCGAAGGCAATGGGCGCGGCCCTTTGCCTGTGCCCACCACCCCAGGGAGGAGGTGCAGTCAATGGTCACGGTTCACTTGACAATATCGAGCGACGCCGAGGTAACAACCGCAGGACAGAAGGACGAGAGACAGGTCATAAGGCCAAAGTTTTACTCCTCTGACGCAATTCTCGGTTGGATTGTAGCCGAGGTGGACGGTGCAACAAAAGACGGCTACTACCTTTGCGTCAGCCAAAGAGGCGCAATCAAAGTAGTAAAGCACAAGTAGCAGGCCGGCGCTTGCTGCGGGTTTAGCCGGCGGCAGGCTCGGGAATACTACGGGCAGAGGAGGTGTTGACCATGCAGGACAATTCGGACTTGCGAGCAATTAGGGCCAGACTAACGCAGGCAATTCAGACAGCGGAGATCGAGGGCGCGCTGCTGCAACTACGGCGGGCGGGCAAGGCTGGCGAAGCCGAAGAGTACGACCCGGACGACAAGGCAGAGGTTTGGGCCGCGAACGGGCGGCCGTGCGTAGTCGTCACGCAGGGCGGTGATAGTTTGGTGCAGGTCGGTGGCGAGGTGGTCAAGGTACTGGTCGCGCCGAAGGAATTGACGGTGAAGCAGCGGAAGGCGGCCTACCTGCGGCAGTTGGACAAGGACCACGGGCCACGCAAGCTAAGCGTTAAGCGTGAAGCCGAGATATTGAATGAGTACCTGGCGGAGAAGGCGCGGGCTGTTAGACCAGAAAGGAAGGCCGTATAATGGCAAGAGTACCTCACATAGCTGTCTGTGCGCGCTGTCACAAAGTGCGCGAGCTAAAGCACGTCAGGTTCGGCGTTTGGGTTTGCCAAGCCTGCTTGCGCTCGCATGAGTAGCTACGGGCTGTTACCCGAGGATTGAGAGAGGAGGGGCACCGATGATAGTCCGGCTGTAACGGTCGGCGCTTGCTCTCCCGGTAGGGCAGGCGCGGGGTGTTATCATGCAGGCAGGAGGTACAGCCTATGAAACACTCATACCAAGCAGCAGTCAAGTTCTCAGGCGAACGATGCGGACACCGACACCGCACAAGGGCGACAGCCCAACGGTGTGCGGATGCCAAAAACTGGCCTACAGGCAGCCAGGCTTGGAAAGTCTACGAGGTCGTAGAAGCCGAGGGTTTTCAGCCAATGTTTCTAGCGGAGGAGGTAACGAGATGAAGATGTGCCCATTCAAGACGACGGCGGTGCAGGCCGAGTTTGCACGGCTCAAAGCTATCCCTAAGCAAGGCGGAGTAAGCATCACACGTATAGGAGCTATGAGAGAAGCGCGGGAGGTATTCGGGCAGTGCGACGAGGAGGAGTGTGCGATGTGGGGTTACTACCATACAGGGAATCGCTGCGGACTGATCAATTATGGCTTTGACCCACGTACCCCACGAGAGACGAAACTCAGCAGCGAGGAGGCAGCAAAATGACGGTAGCGGTGTCGGTTCTGATCGGCGCGGTCGTGGGTCTGGCTGTTTACAACTACATCTTTGGTGTTGTGTTAGTACATCACTGGAGAGGCAAATTCGCCCGCATTGTGCTGAGAATGGACATGGTAGCAGTGGATCTTGTAATACACAAAGCCACTCATTGCAAGAAAGGAAGCCTATAATGACACGCAGAGAACAGATGGAGAGCGCCGGAGATTTTGCCACGGCCGTATTCAAAGCGGCCCGCTCCGGCACAGTGAAGAGCCTGGTGAAGGCGTACTGTGTGGCTGACGATCCTAACAGAGAGCAGTTGCTGCGGGTATTCCCTGGCCTGGACCTCGTGGCCCGCCTCGTTCACGATGTCTGGGGCGCGCAAATCGCCAATGGGATAGGGTGCCTGTGGCCGGGCGCACAACAGGCGGCGGAGAATCCCGACGAGCCGACTAACCGTGCCCGCTGGCAGGAGCGGCGGCCCCACGAGGAGGGCAAGCTGCTGAAGATTGAAGCCGAGATGAAACCCAGAGCAGAAACGGAGGTGCAATCCGATGGCCCGTAGCACCAAGCAGGATATGAAAGAGTTGTCGCAGTTCTACGAGGGCTACGGCGGGGTGTCGCTGATGGCGAGACGCCTGGGCGTCTCACGCGCAACAGTCCATCGCTGGATAGAGGGGGCGCCGGCAAGCGCCCTGAACCGGCGGCGCATCGCCGAGCTACTGGCGCAGGAGAAAGCTGGCACAACATCTGAGCTACCACCACCATCACAGGAGGAATAGTAACAATGGCCGAAACACTCGGACTCTGGCTCACAGAACACGGAGGTATTATGCTAATCAGCGGGGCGGTCTGTTTTGTGGCGGGCTGGATGTGGGGCGTGTGGCTAGTACGGCAGCAACCTCGGGGCCGGTGATGTTTAGCCCACCGCCCAGCGGGTATACTTCTACTGTCGGCGGAGGGTGTTCATTCTTAAAAGGCGAGTAACTCGTCAGCAGTGTGCGAGAAGCTCCGGCCCTAAGGGACGCCTCTGGGCTGAATAACACCCTCCCCACCGACACTACACCTCCCTACGGGGGGCGGCCTTACCCACCGCCCCCCATTTTTGTGCCCCATAATCGCCCGCTAAGCGAAAGGTGGCAATTCGTGGGGTCTACGCTGTTTGGCCTCCGCGCCGCTTGACTCTACGCCAGGGCGCAGGATACGGGGGCTATTCGCCAAAGTAGGGGTTGGGGTCGCCGTCAGAGGAGAACGAACCTTGATCCGGGGGGGCGCCGGCCAGTTTCTCGTAGTCAAAGACAATCCAGCGCGCACGAACACCAGCAATGGACTTGTCTACGCTGTTCTCTCTCACCCCTGGAATATCTCGTGCTATCCTGTTCAGATTGCGAGGGTCAATGCCCTGGAATGGGGTGCCTTTTAGGGGGCCATCGCTTTGCGCTGCTGCCCAGTTCACATAGAGCAATCCATCCTTGTAGGCGATCCCGTGCGGTGCCGTTTGGCTTGCCATGCCGCCCTCTTCGGAGAGCTGGCTGCCGGTCACCGTATTGTTGGGGCCGAGCCGGATCGGGCTGCTCAGCAGCACGGCTTGAAGCCGGCGTTCTATCCTCCCCGCCTCCACCTGGTCTTCGTATCCTGCACGGACGCCGATGATTGTCTTGCCCAGGACATCCATATCAAGCCCAATGACGGAGGCCACCGTGAAGAACGGCAGTAAGTTCAGGCGCTGCCGGCTGGTGATTTTGCCGTCGTCTGTGATTGTCCCCGGTGTCTTCAGCCGCTCGTAGGTCTCGATGACTTCCCGATAGTTCTCACTGAAGGCGATTAGTATGCAGCGGCGAAGCTCGTCCAGGTCAACATCCAAGCCAGCCCAGTATTCTGTCAAGAGGTGGTCGGGAGCCTGATGCTTTGGCTCTCGCCATAGTTCTATCGTTGTCCAACGTGTTGTGTCAGGGTCCTTGCTCCAGTCCTCAGTGCCCATAAAGATAGCGGGCACGTTCAGGAAGGCCTCTCGGAAGCCACCCTCCGCTGTGCCTCGCAGTACGCCGGTCCCATAGGTGCCGCTGTTGCGTAGTACATCTAAAATCTCCTGCACTCTACCATCGCTGGGATCTGCCTCGTCCATAATCAAGCACTGGGTAGTATGGCTGTACTTGCCGATGACGCCGGCCATCGTGGTCTTCTCTTCGGTGCCTGCGGTCGGGATCATCGGGCCACCACAACCCGCCCAGATGTCAGCGCCACCATAGAAGCCGGCACCTAACACAGACTTGCCGGTTACTGCCGCCGATAACAAGTGTATGAGCGGTCGGTTCGGAAAGAGTGTTGCCCAGGTCAGAGCAAAGGGGACGAGCGCCATAAGCTGCACGTCTTCAGGGTGTGTCCAGGTCCAGCCCCTGAGCAGGGCCTCCTCAAGCCAGTGATATATCTGTGCAGGGTCATACCGCGGCGGCTCGGTTAGTTCTTCCGCCGTCCAGGTACACCAGTCAGGCGGTTCAGGTAAAGCCTCCAGTAGATAGTCGCCGTGTACTGGGTCGTCTAGGCGTTGCCACCCCCCGTTTGCTTTGCTCAGGATACGGCTGCCGCTGATAAGTATTAGCTCGTCGCCTGCCAGGTGCAGGCCATTCCGCATACGAGTAACGCTGCTCATTGAGACGCTGCCCTCGGTCATGTAGGCTATCGTGGCGAGAAATGCTTGTATGCGCTGATGACTTTTCTCCGCCCAGGGCACCAGTTCTTTGAGCTTGGTGTCCAAGTCGCCCAGGTCAGGCGCTACTTGGTTCGCCAGCACCCGGGGCCGGTCAATTCCCAGCTTCAGGGTGCGCCGGTACTGCTTGCTCCACACTACCAGCTTGCTGTCGGTCTCTGTTCTGTGGTGGCCGAGCACTACGAAGTGCTCCTTAAACCAGCTATCAATCGTGGCGAGGTCAGCAGTCTCGGGTTCTTCTTCATAGGTCTTAACCTGCTGGGCGAAGGTGTGCTCATTGACCCCGAGTTCTTCGGCCATGATAGGCATAGCAGCGTTGCGGTGCGTCAGGTCGAGGCGGTAAAGCGCAGGGATGACCGCCTTCGTGATTGCACTGCTTCGTTTGGCCTCCGTAGCACGATGCAACTGCCGCCCCCAGAAGCGCCAGAACGGAGTGTAGTATGCCTTCGCCTCTGGATTTCGCACTCGACTGATGAGCTCGGGCCACTCGTCCAGCGATTTTGATAGGTAGTCTGCTAGATCAGGCTCAGATAACTCAGCAACGTAGATGTCCTGGATGCCCTGCTCAACGAGCAACTGGCCGCTTCTGATTGAGCCATTGACACCAGGGTCATCAACATCAGGCACGAGTACAATCTCAATATCGGGCCCGTAACGAGCGATAAGGACAGCATCCTCAGCCCGCAGGGTGTGGCTGGCCGGTGTCACTATGGCCCAGTTGCCGGTCAACTTGTCCCGATACTGCCAAGCCAGGATAGCATCACGGATACCTTCGACAACGAGGATCCCGTCTGCGCCGGCCAACGAGTCGCCACCCCAGAGCGGCTTCTTCACATTGGTGGTCACCCTGAGGTTGTAGTATTTCTCGATGCTTGTTTTGCTATCGTCCAGCCTGCGGCCCACCATGTAGACCGCTCGCTTGTTCCGTAGCCAAGGGAATACAAATCGGCCTTGCAATGTCTCAGTGACGCCGCCGGGGGTCTTAGTAAAAAGCCCGCTCTCGATGAGCAGGCTCTGAGAAGGGGCGTCTAATTCGCGCTTGAGTGTACCGTTGGCGAAGCCTATCAGGCAATGATCAATCGTCTCGTCCGTGAAGTGCCACTTGCCACGCATACCGGCGCGGAGCGTATCGTTGAGGCACTTGTGATAATAGCGGGCCGCCTGATCAATGAGTTCAGCAATGCGGCGACGCTTCTTATCTGCCTTGCTTACCTCTACAGTTTCCTCTACACCCGCAAGTTTCGCGGCCTCAGCCAGGGCGTCTTTGAACTCCAAGCCGCGCACGTCCTGAAGCCACTGGAGTACATCACCGCTGGCCGCACAGGAGAAGCAGTGATAACGGCCTACCCCGTCGTCTACTGCCAGGCTCTTCTGCTTGTCGCTGCCGTGAATAGGACACCTTGCCCGCCACTTGTCGGTGCCGGCGGGCTTGAGGTCTGTGTCCTTCTCGATAACGCTACTGAGTTTTAGTCGGTCTTTGATCGCGGTGATGTCCATAATAGTTCGGGTACTACTACCTCGGCATTAAGCCGATACCGAACAGAAGTGCTACAACTGTTCCGATGGGAAGGATAACCACAAAGAGCCAGAAATAGACTGCCCCGTTAGAGCTTGAATTGCAGAAGCAGATAGCGCCGACTATGCCGGCGGAAAACGCAACCAGTAGTGCTGCCAGCACACCTATGCCAATCCGCTCAATTAGACTCCAACCGTTTATGTCCCACATGTTTTCCTCATCGTCTCTTTAATCTCCCACTTGATTTGTTGGCCGCCCACAGCTATTCGCTGGGCAGCATACTTGTCTGCCTCCGCTAAGCGTTCCACGGCACGATCTCGTAAGCTGGTTTTGCCACCCCAGCATATCGGCTTCGCGCCCCGACCAACGAATTCGCCGACTACTTGATAGCTATTCACTTGCCGCCTCTGCACAAGCTGGGCATAGGTAAACCCATCGCTTGGGGCGACCGTCTATCTCGGAAATATATGTCCTCAGATTGTCATCTGCGCTGGTTGTGGCCCGGGAAACCCAACCCTTCTCAGATGCACGTCTAATCGCCTGCGGGCGACTCGTAGTACCCGTATCAATGCGCGCACTACATCCACAGCAGACTATGTGGACTACTATCTCTAATGGCATTCACGTCACCTCCGCGACCCAGACGGGCCGGTTATTCTTCGTCTCTGACCTCAAACTCCACATCTGTTACCTCAGCCCCATCATCTGTCACATCAGGCCGATGCTCTGGCAACAGCGGCACCTGCCCAAAGACTGCCCAGTCCCGCAGCAGCCCATCCGACTTCTCAATCACTTCGCCCAGTGTCCGCCCATCTGGGCCAGCAAAGCCGGCCAGGAAGCCCTGATAAATGTTGAACAGACCAAGCTCAACGGTCTCCAGCACCGCTTTCACATAGTAGTAGGCTTGCCGCCAAACAGTGCGATGGCTCTGCTCCTTTAGTTTGTTCACATCCGTCTGGGGATGGAGCTTTTGCAGCCGTGCAAAGACCTTGCCCTGTGAAAAGTGGAGTTTTACAGGCAATTCTGCCTCTGGTGGTTTTCCGGTTTTATCCCCTGGCTGTTTGCTCTTCAACAAGCGGAAGATGATAAAAATATAGTCCGCATCCTCACCGGTAGCTATCTGGTCGGCATTGAACCGCTGCAACATCTCTCGTATCTCGCCGATGGTCTTACCGACAGCGACACTGGTCTTCTCATAAGCTGGCTTCCTGCTCATGCCGTCCTCCTCTCACGGTCTCGCCCTCAGGTGCATAGTCCAGACCTGCTTGCTCCAGTTGCGCGCACTCACCTCGCCCTGGCCGACGTAGACTCGAGCCAGCCTCAGCAGTCTCGCCCGCGTAGGATACAGCGGAGACCAGCCCTGACCCGTAGCAATGCGTTTAACAATCTTTGCTGCCCCGCCGGCCTGCGCCCAAAGATCAGTACCTTTAAGGTGCTCGACTCCATAAGCATAGTCATCACGCGATTTCCACCTGTACCTGCTGTCGCATCCGCACCAATCTTCAGGATTCTCGTGCGACCTAATAGCGACCAAAAGTGCCGGATCGACCCCATACTTCTTTCCTTTGTGGACGGCGACGAACCAGTTCCGTAGGTCATAACAACCTCCTTTTCCGCCAGTGTACGGCCGGTACACCGGCACCGTCAGCGTCATACCCCAGGGCACTATGCCCAGGGGGTTCGTCATCTCCAGCTTGTCCCACACACCATCATTGAGGAACGCAAGCTCCTTGGCTACAAACCACTTCTCTTGCTCAGTCATCTCTGGGTAGAGCATCTCGGCTACATCCCCGTAGCCTATCACGCAAGGGCGCGGATAAGCCTGCTCGTCGCGGTGAGCCGCCGGCGTCCACGGTGCCTCGCGCCGCACGGACCGCTCGGCGGCGCAGAGGGGCGAGGCTAGGAGCAGGCTAATCAGGAGGAGTATCATTGGTGGCCTCCCACGGTTTATTGGTTTGGAGATATTCTCGCCAGCAGGCAGCACAATCGGCGTCAACATCGTCACAGTCTTCATTCCAATCCTCTGGACAACTACCGCCAGTGGGTTTTATCTGCTCGATGAGAAATTCACACTTGTGCTCTAATTCTGCAATCTGTCTCTCTTGCCAGTCGCATAGTTCGGCTAAACTCATTCCCATCATCCCGTCCTTTCTCCGGCCAGCACAGCGGTCAGTGGTTTGAAATAGTATGTAGTAGTGAAGTACCTCTCAGCAAGCCAAAAGAATAGCTTGCCAACATAATTGGGTAGAGACTCACAAGGCTGATCTTTACGCTCCCACTTAACTATCACATATAAGTCTCCCTGCCCTACTTCAGCAGGAGCATCCCTCTGTGGGTCTTCTACTATCCCCCAAGTCAAGTGCCACTCGTCTCCTATTGTTGTTGGATCAATACCATACTTGTCTACAGCCTCAGCAAGTGTCATTACAGTCCCCTTTCTCCGGCCAGCGGACTCGCCAGCCGGCTAATCAGGAGGGTCATCACTCACCGTCTCCTCGGTTGCGTTTGGCTATAGCCTCTGCATCACACGCATAATGCGTGCCGTTAGGGTCGTAGCCGCCACAGATAGAGCATCGGTCAGGGTCGTCTTCAAGGTCTGATATGTTGGCTATGGCAATAGCCGACTCCGCCTCCAACTCGGCGGCGCGGTCGCGCCACGGCGCTAACCACCAATTTCCCGCGCTAATAGATTTTCCAATCTCCTCGCTCAGCGTCATCGGCTCGTCCATGCTCCACTCCTTTCAATCTCGGGTGCCGCCCCGAACGTGGGCCACTGTGGTGGGCCTGCCACAATTTCGGGCTGATTATTCAAGGAACGTTTACGCCATAAATGAAACACTGTTTGTCCCTTGCCCAGTTGCCCGCGAGGCGACACCCTTCTCAGACCGGCTCGGCGTCTGAAGTATCCGCGTTTTCCTCGCGGCACCGAGTCGGTCTGGTATTAGAGCACTGGCTCAATGTAAACATCCGCCCCCGTCGGCGGAGACCCCCCCACGAGCACCTCAGCCACCACCTCCGGCCCGTAGGCTAAGTCAGTATCCTGAGTCCGGACTCGCACCCGCCAAATCTGGCCCTTAGCAATGATACCGGCAGGTATCACGGACTCCCCGGTGCCAGCGTAAGGCGCAGAAATCCACGGGCTAACTGAGTTATATTCGGCCATCGCCTCGATGCTGCTATCAGGATACTCGATCTCCCAGTTGAACTCGTAGCGGATGTCATCGCCGTCTATGTCTGTGCTGCCCTCAGCTACTGCCCGAATACTCATACCTGTTTGGATCTCCCCTTGACCGTAGGAGAGGGCGAGGACCAAACCGAGCAAGCAAATTGCGACAAGCCACACTAACTGTTTGACCTTCATGAGTTTCACCTCCAATCTCAGCTATGAAATCATTCCACGACATCTCAACGACAGAGCAGCCTCTGGCCTTATACACCATCACCATTCGCCGCTTCTCTCTGCCTACTACATTTCCTAGCAGCCCACCAGGAAAGACAATATCCCAGTGAGTGCGTCCGCCGCCCCGACGACCCCATTGCCACGAAAGAAAATAGATGGTCACCTATTGCCCTCAGTATCTCAGGTGCCGCCCCGCGAATCCACCGGAGTCGATAAGGAAAGACGAGGCGGCACCCGATTGTCAAAGTTAGCGCGGCTACGGCTTTCCGTGCAAGCTCAGTGGATGCCACCCACCTTTGTGGCCGGGGACTTTCGGCTCGGCGGCACGGCTCATTAGAGGCCTCTTGCCTACCGTAGCCGCGCTATTAAGCAAACGCCTTCATCTGACTCGCCACATCCCGCAGACGGTCGGCTTCCTCCTGTTGTGCCAGCGGATCAAGTGCTTCCCAGGCTTCAGCGTCAAACTCTTCGCCCGCGTTAGTCGCCAACTGCTGAGCCTCTTCGGTAGAGGGCGGCGTCGTATTCGGTGCATCCTGTACGCCGACTGACTCGCCGCTCTTTTGTGCGGCCAGGCCCTCGATAGTCGCCGTTATGTCCTTGAAGAATAGTGCCACCCTGCCCTTGGGAAGCTCAGACATTTTAGTGACGTTCGCGTCCTTCTTATGCGCTTGCATCAGGGTCTTCAGCACCGGCGTCTTGGGGTCCACGTTATTTTCCCGACAGAGATGGAGCATATCCTTCTGCAATCGCGCCCAGCCCGCTTCCCCCTGGGGGGCGAGTTTTGGATCTGCCGCCTGCGCCGGGGCCGCTTCCTGCACGGGCGCATCATTTCCCACATGCCTATTATCCTTGCCGTACAGAGCGAGCCCAAACTGGTCGCCGTACTTGATAAGTGCCCGCTTCATCGCATCGGTAGCTGCTTCTTTGACGGCGGATTCGTGGGCCTGTCCATAGTTGTTGTACTCTATCCCTTCCCCGTATCCCCAGTTGGAAGTCTTACGCACCTCGCCATCGAGATAGATAGTAACCTCAACCTTGCAGATATACCCTACGAGCCAGCCCGTCTTTTCCTTGCCCTTGTACTCACGGTCGCAAATGAGGCGCATCTCAACAGGCTCCCAGGTCCAGTTCTCGAAGCCGAAGATTTCATTGGCCCGCCGGATGACATAGTGCCCCTCGACATAGCTCACCTGACGGCCGCCCTGCTTGCGCTGGCTCACCACCTGCGGCGAGAGCTTAGCGTTCAACTGCTCATATTGTTTAAGCGTCAGCTTGTGTTCCATCGCTGTCCTCCTGGCCTGGCTGTTGTACTACGCGGAAATGGTTGCACCACATTGTCGCAGGGACTTCACCGTAGAAGTGTTGGAGTAACCGGCACAAGTTGGAGGCAGCACTCCAAACTGACCAGTGGATTTCCGACAGCAACGACATTTGCCCGAGAGGCAAGGTGGCCCGGAACCCATCTGCAATCGCAAACTCATCAGTCAGGAACTCGGCCTTTGTCATCTGCACCCAGCCGTGAAACTCAAGGACAATGCCCATCCGCTGACCGTTGACCACTACTTCTTTCCGTCCGTGCTGGCGCTGCTTCCGCAGCGTGTGTTTCTTTGCACCGGCGGCTATGGACGGAACAGGATCATACCCAAACTTAGGCATCGGCGTCATTGCTATGGTCGGCAGTTTCTTCGCTGTCATCATTACTCTCCCGCGAACGGAGTTTCGCCCTCAATCTGCAAAGGGCCTTTTGTTCGCTCTGTCATTATGAACTGACAGTCGCTGCTCTCTATTGCCTTAAGGAACGCATCGCGCTTCTCGGAATCAAGAGCGTCCAGCCCGTCCACCAGAATGACCTGAAGCTTACCGATCGTAGCTTCGGCCACCTTGACAGCAAACAGAACACTCTCGCCCGTGCTAAGGTTCTTAATTGGCAGCCCGTCTATGGTGACATTCCCCTCGTCGTCTACCGACAGGCCAGGGATGGGGCTCTCAGCACCGCCGACTAATTCCTGCGGCTTCGCGCGGACATCCTTGAGCAGGGCGCTTAGCTCCTGCGCCTGTGCGTCCAGGGCCGCCGCTTTGTCCTTGTATTCCGCTGCTTGGTCGAACTGCGTGAGCGTTTTCTTTTGGGCGTCATAGCTCTCGGCCCTTTCCTG
>JAUWJN010000131.1 GCA_030607655.1 bacterium | reverse complement strand
GTGGCGTGTACCCGTACTCTTCCCAGAAATCAGCGGCTTGGTTAGCGCAGGTATTGGCAATAATGGTCAGATAGTCCGCGGTCAGGAAATCTACGGGCACCTGGCTTTCCCACAGCAGGTCAAAATCGTCGTCCAGACTCAGCCGGCCAAAAGGATCATCCCAATTGCGCTGCAGTAGTTCAATGGCGATGCGGCCACAATCCTCCTCGTCCTCGCCCGGCATGCCGCCCAGGTAGGTGTAGGTCCAGACTGTCCCTTTGTAGATTTGCAGCCAGATGTCGAGTTCCTCACCGTTCTCGTAGGGCACCATATAGCACTCGTCCTCATCGTCCCACTCGTAGATCAGGCCGGTCTGCTCCAGCAATTCCCCGAGCAGTTCGAACTGTTCGTCCTCATCGCCAGGCAGTTCATAGCCAGTGGGTTTGTCGGCGTCAGGATCCTCCATCCGTGCCCGCCAGTAGGCTGCCTGCTGAGCACCCGTCTGACCCATAAAGGCGGCGAACGCGGCAGTAGCCTCCGCCAACGGGATTTGGCATTCCCAGTACACCACATATTCGTCGTCATCGTTCTCGTAGACACTCAAGCGCCCGCCAAAGTCATCAAAGTTCAGCCGCAGGGCGGTTAGCGCTGACTCGCCCTGCTCGGCCACATCGTCCCCGGGCAAGTATCCCAGGTTCACATAGCTGCGCATGAAGTCTTGGTATTCGTGCATATACACCGTCAGGTCATTGTCGTAGGGCAGGGAGAAAACGCCCTCCCCCTCGTCGTCATAATACAGGCCGGAGGCCCCCAGAATCTGAGCTATCCGACTGCCGGGTTCCTGGCGCACTGGGTCCTGGACGGGCGCGCTCTTCAGCCAGATATCCACCACATTGGAGGGGATGGCGAACTTGGTCAGCATCGCCGAGGCGGCTAGGGTCAGGGTATGCACTCCGACTACGCGGCCCTGCTCGTCTACCAGCGGGCCCCCGCTGTTGCCCGACTCAGCGGCGGCATCGTGTTCGAGATACTTGGTGCCCTGCCAGGTACGCCGGGCGGCCATCGCGCCGGAGCGAATCGAAATCTCCTCCAGGCCCAGCGGATGACCGGCCACGTAGAGCGGCTGGGTCTCATATACCATATCAGAATCGCCCAGCTCCAGGTGGGTCGGCGTCGGCGTGGCGATCTTCAGCAGGGCCAGGTCCAACTCGGCGTTCTCGCGCAGTACCTGAGCCTCGAAACTCCGCTCCCGCGGGGTTCTCGGGTGAAAAGTAACCGTGACCGCTCGCTGGTCAGCGCTTATTGTCCGCCCATCTTCCCCCTCGATTTCCGGCGCCCCCACATGCGCGTTAGTGACAATTAGACCATCCTCACTGATGACGAAGCCACTAGCCGAACCCTGGGCCGCATCACCGGTCCCGGTCGCTTTCAGGTCAACCCTGATTAGCACTACGGCATCTTTGATCCGAGCCACCATTTCTGGGTCCAGTGCCGCCTGGCCCAAGCTCGCCGCCAGCAACAGCGTGGCAACACCCATCCAGCAGACTAATCGTAGTCTTCTCATTGTGCGTCCTCCCCTGAATGGTTAACGAACGCAGTATTGAGCTACTGCTCTTTGTGTAACGTCGGCTAGGTGTTGGCGAAAATCAAGAAACTAATATTCATTATAGCACCTAGGGGCTATCAACGGCTACTGGCTAATACCTGTTCCAGTGGAGTATCTGGTCGAGCGGACGTTTAGGAACGTGGAGTCTACCATCCTCATCCAAGTAGTACTTGATTGAATCGTCTTTCATTTCCTCCATAACCGGCTCCTCAGCCGGATAGCCCAGCGCTACCGCCAGGGATATCTTGTAGTACTCTGGCACTTCCAGCAGGGCAGCCAACGCCTTGCGGTCCAGCGAACCGATCATACCACTGCCCACCCCGGCTTCCAGCGCCGTGAGGGTAATATTCTCGGCTGCAATGCCTACATCTGTGGGAGCATTACCAATCTCGGTGTTCGTCAGGATAAATATGTAGGCCACTGGCCTCTCGCCAGGTTGGGGTTCCCAGTCGGGCAGATAGCCGGCCCAGGCCGTATGGGGGAATACTTGCTCCACCTGCAGGGGCTCCGCGACTATAATGTATTCCAGCGGCTGCAGGTTAGCCCCCGAGGGCCCTACTCGGGCTGCATTGACACATCTTTCCAGGAGCTGATTATCCAGCGGTTCCTGCTTGAACTTGCGGATAGTGCGGCGCCGCAGAATCAGTTCATAGGTGCTCATATCACGCCCTCCGAGTTCATAATGAAACCGGGCAAGTTATCCTGTTATGGTATCCTAAAACCGGTACGTACGGCCAATGCGGACCTGGGCCTCGCCACTTTCGTTAGTGCTGTAGCTGAAGCGCAAGCGGCGCGGCAGTTCATACGATAGACTCAGGTCCCATTTGTCGGTAGTCTCCGCGACGACGGTATGTCGGTAGGAGACGGAGAGGTCCTTCATCACGTACTTACCAATCCGCACTTCCAGAGGCTGCTCAAAGGCAAAATAGACGCTGAACTCCGACAGGCCCAGCAGGCTTTTGAGTTCCTCTTCCAGAGGTTCAAAGATTTTGGTCCGGAACCCCGCCGCCAGCAGGCCCATAAACTGCTCCGATAGTATTTGGCTAAGATCAGTGGCCCGGCCTGTTGCAGCCAGTTCGCCGAACGGCTCAGTACCCAAGATGGCATATATCTGCTCTTCCGTTAAGGGCGGCTCAGACTCAGCAGTCACCTTGATTTTGTCGGGCAGTTTACCGCTAATATCGATGAATATGTGTATCGGCCCTACCGGCTCGCCGGCGACTACCGCGGAGGAGATAACCCGCTCCGCTGAACCCCCTACCTCACCAGTCAAAGCCAGCTCGGCCGGCACCCCATACGAGGTGGGAGTCGGCCCGAACTTGTAGCTCACCCCCAGGCTGGTAATAACTACCGTCCCGGTGGGTACGGTAGTCTTGCCCTTCGCCACCTCGGCCCGGCCGGTTATGAGGGGCCGCTGTGGGGTCCCGCTGAGCAGCACAGCTTTATCCTCATCATTAGGCTGCAAAGGAGCATTAATCCCCGCGCTGCTGAGCACTACATTCGGCCCAATGGCGACCGCAACATCGAAGGTCGGCGAGGGAAAATCGGCGCCGAACCCTCGCAACTTCTGGGCACCTTCGCCGGCTCCCGTCGGCAGGCCCAGCCGGGCATCTCGCATTGTCAGCGCGCCCGCGATATGCACCGGAGCGTGCGGCTGCGGATTCTGCAAGGTTATCAGTCCCTCCACCACACCATCATACACGTCGGGATATTTTATCTGCGCAGCCTTTAGCTCCAGTCGCAGATCAGCCTCGTTGTCAGCCAACGTGGCGAGCGTGAACTGGCTGGGCTTGCTGGTCCCGCTCAAATACCCGCTGCCCTTTCCCAGCTTCCCTCCCAACTCTTTGACCGTAAGCAGATGGCTGCCATCCGGCTGGGTGGCCAGCTTCACTTCGCCCTGCAGGTTGGTGATGGTTGTCCCCGGCCATAGCTGGAACTGCGGCGCTTGTACCTGCACCGATAGATTGAGTCTATTCTTGTTAAAATCTGCCGCGGTCAGGTGGTCAATATAGGCCTTACCCTCCATAATCAATGTAGTCTCGTCCCTTCGGCCTCGCGCCTCAGCTACCTCCAAGACATTTTCCTGCTGGCGTCGCGCCAGCCGGAGATCAATATTTATGTCCTCAAGGGGCTGCTGCCAGGAGGGCCGACTAATCTTACCTTCCGCTATCTTCAGGTAACCATCAAGGACAGGCTGGGCGATGGTGCCCGCAATACTTATCTCGCTGTTAACTGCCCCGCGGGCTTTCAAAGCGGCCCAGGCGGTAGGGCGCGTCGCTTCTTTTCCCGTTTTGCCTCCTCTAACAAACTCATCAATCAGCGGGGGGAAGAAGCTCAGGGCAGTGTTCTCTACCTTAGCCGCAAACTTCATCTCCTCGTCCACGGGAATGCCCAGTGGATCCCAGGTGAAGGGCAGGTAGCCATCCATCACGATTTGCTGCTCGCCGCGTTTGAGGATAAGCGTATCTATGTTCATACGTCCCTCGCTCACCGTAACTACCGGCACCGACACCAAGTCAAACCGCACCCCCTGGAAATTGGCATTTAGTATGTCAACACTCCCCCTAAGACGAGGAGACTTCGCCGGCCCTTTGGCGACAATGGTAAGCCCCATAGTGCCACCCATCTTCAACTGCGGGGGCAGCCACTCGCGCCACAGAGCCAGGTTAAAGCTAGAGGCATCCGCCACCAGGGACATCTCGCCCTCCGGCTCAATGCGACCGGTGAGGATGAGCAGACCCTCGCCCTGGGTTGCCTCCACATTAATATCAGTCAGGGCCGCGAGTTTGCCGTCGGCCAGCTTGACGGCAAATTGCCCCGCCATGTCCGGCAGGGACTTGCGGTCCAGCCGGGCCTTAGCCAATTCCAACTCTATCGTCCCCTGCAGCGTTTTCAGGGAGCCGGCTAGTCCAGCCCGGACAGTCAGTTTCCCTTCGGTACGTAGACTCAGGCTGCGCAACCGGCGCTCAACCTGCTTGCCGTCATCAGATTCTTCGCTGCTCTGGACCACGGCAATCAGCGCAGCTAATCGCAGTAAGCGCGGAATATCGGCATCAGTGATGCTTACCTCAGCGGCAAGCTGCTGCTGCTCCCAGTCATAGGTGGCTTCTCCCTCTAGCTGACCGCCGGCGGCTTGCAGGTTAGTGCGCTGGAGCTGTATCTGGTTATCTCTAATGGTTACCAGTGTATCCACATTGTGTATCTGTTCATTGCCAATCATTACCTCAGAGGCGACCAGTCGGCCCTGCCCCTCTGGGCCCCTCTGACCACTTTCAATATGAGCCAGAGGTATTTCAACTTGGCCCGCCACTTGCAGACCCATCTGCTGGAGCGGAGCAATATCTTGCAGATACACACCCCGCGCGGTCAGTTGCGCTGAATACTGAGCCTGGCCATAGATATCCCAGATTTTGCCCTCCGCCTGGATGACGGCGTCCTGTGCTTGGAGCCTGACATCGTGGAACTTCAGAATATCAGCGACTAATTCAAACGGTACGCTGGCAGCATCTACAGAATAATCACGGTAGGAGCCATTGACCAGTTGCAACCAGCCACTCACTGCCGGGCGGCGCAGCGTGCCTCCCAGGGTCATATTCGCTTCTGCGCTGCCAGTCAGCGGCAGCGGGCGGCCGATCCATTC
This sequence comes from bacterium, assembly GCA_030607655.1. GTDB lineage: Bacteria > Armatimonadota > Zipacnadia > Zipacnadales > Zipacnadaceae > JALGTV01. The sequence goes on along the minus strand of JAUWJN010000131.1, from coordinate 1,785 downwards.
GGCCACATCCTGCGCCTGTAGTCCCACCGCCTCAAGCTCACCGGCCAGGTCAGCATTACTCTCTTGAAAGTCCAGGTTACTCAACTGCCCACTGCCTGTAATTATCGCCGCACCTCGGGCGGCCCACAGCTCCTCCACCCTCATTTCTTCTACATTGCCGTCTAAGGTGACGGCTACCACGTCCGCCCCATGTTCTTGATAGGACGGTTTGAAGACCACAAATTCTAGTCGGCCTTCCGGAGCTTCCCAATTCCCCGTAACTTCTCCCGTAAGGTAAACAGTGCCACTCAGGTCAGGCTGGTCGAACTGCTGGCCTACGGCGCCAATGTCCAGTTCAGCAGCCGCGAGTTTGGCCGTCAAATTACCGTCGGCGTCAATCCGTCCTCGGGCCCAAACAACGCCTTTGGGGTCGGTCACTTGTAGCAGCGGGAAGTTAATCACGTCACCTTCAACCTCAACGAGGCCCACCATATCGTCAACTTCCAAGCCATTGGCCTGAAATCCTCGCGTGTGCATCCTGGCGGTAATGGCAGGCGTGCTGTCCTCAATGCTGCCCACCACCAGGACATTTACGTGGCCGCCGAGGTCCGCCGGTAGCTCCAGGGGCAATGAGTGCAGGGCCGCCAGGTCTATGTCCTGGACCAAGCCATCAAAATGAACTGTCGGGGCCGGGGCAAATGCGTTCTGTATAAGGCCATGGCCGGTAATACGTCCGCCCAGAGCCTCACCTTGCAGCCCTTCAATCCGCACCAGCGAACCCGCCGCCTGAACCGTAGCCACCACGTTAGCCACATCCACCTCATTTATACTTATCCGGTCCACGGCCAGCGAAGTTTCCAGCACCGGCGTCTGTCCGGCGTAGAGCAGTTCAACGCGCAGATTCTCGATAGTTGACGCACTAATGGTCTGCTCCCCTCTCCGGGACGGAGAGGGGCCGGGGGTGAGGCTCCCCATCTCGACTTTCCCCGCGCGCACTTCAGCCAGCACCGCCACCTCAGCGCTGTCCGGCATCCAACCCTCAATGTGAAGGTCTGCCAGAGTAATCTCGGGAAGCCTTTGATCTCCTACCCTAAGCCGCCCCGAACTGTCGGCCACCACATGGACACTCACGTGTGGCCAGGAGCCTACCATCTGCACGTGAGTATTCAGGGACCCCAGTCCCCCGATGTCTGGCAGGCTCTCACGGACATCGCCAGGCACTACTGACGCCAGGTGCCGGCTATCCAAGCCACGCACACTGATGTCCAAGTCCATGGCTAGGTCGGACCAGTTAAAGATCGCGCCCGTCGCTCGCAACTGGGCACCAGCCCACTGGGCATCGAGCCGCTGTACATCAACACCTTCCGGAGTAACACATACTTCTCCGGCGAAAGCTACTTCACGGGGGGACAGCCGGCTCACTGCCGCCCGGCCCCCCGCCAGCACGGCACTGACGTAATAGCTGACATCGTTGCTATGCGGACTATTCGGCATTGACCAGAAACTGAAACTGCCATCCACCTGCCCATCGGTCAGACGAAACTCAGGTGACTGAACGAAGAACTCATACCACCAGGGGGCATCCAGGCCGGCGACGCTGCCCACTGCGCCAAAAATCTTCTTTTCGGGATCTGCCTGCACCCGCAGTTCCACAGAATCAAACCGGCCCTCGCCGCTGCCGGCCCTGAGAGTCGCCGCCAGGGGCCCCTAGGGCTTAGCCGTGCCTTCCCCCTGGACATTGGTCAGGCGCACACGCAAGGGCTTCCCTTCCGGGGCCGTCAGGGTCTGCTCTGCCAGGTCACTCAC
>JAUWJN010000159.1 GCA_030607655.1 bacterium | reverse complement strand
CGCCAGGGGCGGAAGCTGGGCCGGCCCTACATCGGGGCGGAGCTTGACGATACGACGGTCGGCTACTGCGCGGGGCGGGATATACTGAACCCGGCCGCTCGGGGTGAGGACGCGATAAGGCATACCTGGCACTGGTACGGTCCTCAGGGGTTCGGCGCTGTGGGTCAAGGCTGAGGAGGCAATTAGTAACCCAAGCAAGCTGACAAACAACCACAGCGGACTAGCTTTGCTGCTATCAATCACGATCACTATCTCCGCTTCTTCGGCTCGCAAGGCGTAACCGCCGGCTCGCGGCCGGCGGCACGGATGAGATCCTTCTCATTTGCGCAGATACGCTGGCTGGGGCCAGGACTGGTGTGCATCGCTAGCGAGTGATGCTCACTGGCCGCAGCGCAGTGACCTGCTGGCCACTTTCGCCCTGAGCAGTTACCCCCACCAAGTAAATGCCCGCGGGGACCGCCGCGCCAGCCGAGTTGCGACCGTTCCATAGCACCACTCCTGCGCCGGCCGGATATAGTCTATCAGCAACCACTTGCCGGATCCGCCGGCCACTAATGTTCAGTATCTCCACGCTCACCTGCGCCGGGGCTGAAAGGGCGAAAGTAACTTGAGCGCCACCGGTCGGCGTCGCGGCGGTTGTCACGCTGTTAAGGTGCAACAGCGCCTCGCCGTCAGTTATCGTCAGCCGGAATCGGCGCACGCCCGCCTCGCTGGCTTGATACCGGTAGCTGCGGGTGGTGCGCAGATATACGCTTTGGCCTGTGGCCAGGTCAGTCAGCAGCGGCTTGATGCTGTTGGGCATCGTGGTCAGGTCAGGCCAACTCAGCTCCACCTGTGCGCCCGGAACGCCGCAGACTACCGCGATATCCCAGGTTTGCCGGGCCGCTAGACTGGTCACGAAGTCGGTGGCCTGCCGGGCACCCTCCTGGTTCGCGGCCACGAAATACAAATCTACCCCTGGCTGGGCGCGGGGCGGACTGAGTATATTGTTAAGCTGCGCCGCCTGCGGGCTGACGCCAAGGAAGTTATCAACATCAGCGGTCCCGGCCGCTTTGGCTACCAGTTGCAAGCGCCAGTTGTTCTGTGTAGCAGCCGGCTTTTTCTCCGGTGGCTGCGGCACGGCTAACGCTCCGGGCGGTCGGGCCAGTTTCAGGCTGCCGCTGACGTGCGACAGGAAGAAAACGCCCTGCCCCGTCTCAATGATGGGGCTGGCAAAGGGGAAAGCCGCGCTGACCAGTTTGTAGCTGTTGGTAGCAGCATCGTAGCCCCAGGCATAATTGGTTGTGTAGAGTTTCTGATTTGACGTATCCAGGTCAAATTCGGTTCCCCCGGTGATGACCGTACTGTTACCAAAGTCTACATCTGCCGAGAATGGATTACCCAGCATATTCCAGCCGGGCAGCAGCCCAATCTGATAATCGCCTGACGCTGCCGCCAACCCGGCAACGTCTACCGTCAACGCCACATTGGTTCGTAGCCAGAAAGCGCGCCCGAGCTGGTGACGCATCGCGGGGTCGGTGGGGATAGCGGGATCATACTGATGGTAATCGGCAAGCAACGGGTCCCAGCGAGCTAACTTAAGCCCACTGGGGTCTACTCCCAGGATTTCGGCCATATCGTCGGTCGGCGGGTCGGCACCGATAGAAATCATTGACAAGCCGGCGGGATAGTTGAAAGTAAAGTTGGGATAAGACACAGCCGGCCCGGCGGCAGTAACACTGGTGTCCTCATTACCCACATCGTCTGCCGCGGTCACCGCGTACCAGTACGCCACCCCGTCCATAGTGGTATTATCAGTGTACGTCTGCTGACAAATACTGGCGATTACATCGATAGCCGTCATAGCACTGACATCACTAAAGTCACCGGTGCCCCGATAAATGTGGAACTCAGCAAAGTCTGCCGGGCCCACGTAGCCCTCCCAATTCAGCGATATGCTGCCGCCGCTGTCATCAGGAGTATCAATGGCAGTCAAGTTCTCCACTGGATCCGGCGGCAAGTCGTCGCGAGCCGCGGCCGGCCCGGCCACTGAAGACTCCACTACATTACTCGCATCGCTTACCGCTACCTTGTAATAATAGGGGATATTGTCATCTACCGGCTCATCAACATAATAACTAGTGCCAGCCGCCAGGCTGGCTAGCTGGACAAAAGGCCCGTCATAAGCATCAGCTCTAGACACTTTGTAGCCAGTAACATCGTCAAAGCCACGGCCATCGTCACGTGATAAGCCCCAGGTTACGGTAATCGAGCCGCCCTCATCGTTGGGAGTATCGAAGGCCATCACGCTGCGGGGCGGGCCAGGGGGAAGATCGCCCATACAGTTCAGGCCGTTAATGCGCCCCGCCCCCAGGGTGCCGGCATAGCCCGGATTCTGCGCGTCAATATTGTCACATCCCCCCCTAATCTGCTGTATCACCCCGGCGGGACCTATCCCCGGTAATTGCGCCCGTATCAAACCACACAGACCAGCGGTTATGGGAGTGGCCATAGAGGTGCCACTGGCCCAACCATAGTATTGGTCAAAACCTGGTACTTCGGGAAAGTAGGGCAACGTACTGAGAATATCTACTCCCGGGGCGGTTACATCTACAAAGTTGCGCGAGGAGGCATCGCGGTTAGTGAACCAGGCCGCGTAATCGTCTTCGTCACTGGCGGCGACCCCCAGGACGTGGTTATCGGTAAACAACGGCCCGTCATTGCACACCGGAGACATCCAGGTATAAGAGTCATCGGTAAATACCCACGCTTCGTTACCGGCGGCGGCGACCACGATTATTCCTTGTTCGTAGGCCTGAGTGATAGGGTCATTCCAAACCTCGCTGTACATCCCCCCGAGGCTAAGGCTAATGATGTGGGCGCCATTGTCTACGGCATACTGACATCCTTGCAGGACTATACTGGTAGGACTCCCACCGTCGTCGGGGAAAATCTGAATCGCCATTATCCGGGCTTGCCAGTCATACCCCGCTACTCCCTCGGCATTGTTAGTAGCGGCGGCCGCCAGACCGGCACAGTGGGTGCCATGACCGGCGACATCATCAGGATAACCATTGTCGTCCTCATCCTCGCCATCAGGCTCGGGATTCGGATCATTATTGTTGTTGATGAAGTCCCAGCCGTTGACGTCATCTATGAAACCATTGCCGTCATCATCGATGCTGTTGTCAGGTATCTCACCGGGGTTGAACCAAATTTTAGACCGCAGGTCCGGATGATCAAGCTGCACGCCACTGTCAACGATGGCAATAACTGTCGCCCCACTGCCCCGCTGATAGTCCCAGGCGGCCGGGGCACTGGTTATGGGCCACTGATATTGCTCAGAGTAGCGAGGATCGTTAGGGATTACCATCGGGTACATCAGCCGGTCAGGTTCGGCTAATGCTACGCCTGGCTCGCCCCGCCACTGCTGCATGGCTTGCTTGACCGTCACCCCTGGGGGCAGCTTGATCAGAAACAGGTTATACGGTCGGTAGTGGTGCAGCACACTACAATGCTGGCGCTGCAGTGTCCCCTCAAACTCTTCCGCACTCACAAAGGTGTCCAGTTTGACCAAGATCTGCCCGGCAACTGCTAAGTCGGGGACAACTTGGAGGCCGCGGACAGTCATTCTTTGCATAGTTCTTGGGGAAGCTACTTCAGTGGTAAACTGCCCGTCACCCCTAAGAGAAATCGCTTGCCCCTGTCCACCTCCCGCCACCACCATAACCGTCAGCACCAATACTAGGCCTATCCTGCGTACTTGTTGGGACAGCGCGCGGTTGTTCATACCAGTGGCCCTCCCGTCTCTTGGCTTAATGTGTTGCCCATACTAGTACTTGAATAGTTAGATAATATCAACTTTGTATTATCCTGTCAACGTCTCGGCTGACTTCCAATATTTGCACCTCTCCTGGGGAATCGTTCGTCGGGTGGAATGTAGTGCTGGCTGGTGACGGGCAGGAGCATAAACATCAGCAGCGAATTCTAGCGAATAAGTTCCTTTGCCCGCTATCTGCATCTGGAAAACTTGGTTAGGTTGCACCGATGAGCAGCTACTGGCATAAAATCCTGGTTTGTCCAACCTGCAAAGGAACTCTGGATGAGACCAGCCACGGCTGGTTTTGTCCGCAATGCGCGGTGGAATATCCCCTTAACCACGGCGTGCCGCGGATGATCAACTGGGCACGTCTGCCCGACCAGGCGCGTCAGGAGATGACGGGCCAGGACCGCCACTTTGCCGCTCTCCCTGACAAGGCGGTCTTCAAGCCAGCACGGCATCCACTCTATCAGCGGACTCGCCTGCAGCGGCGCCTGGCTGATCTTATCGCCGCGCTAGGGGAAGAGTTGCCGGCGGGGGCCTCAGTTCATATCGCTTGCTGCGGCAGCGGCTACGAGGCGCAGGCACTGGACCGAGCTGGCTATCAGGTCTCAGCCTCGGATCTGTCAGCACAAGCGCTACGCGCATTTCACCGGCGAGCCCGCACCCTGGGCTACGAGGTGCCCTACCTGCAAGCGGATGTCAGCAGCTTGCCCTTCGCTGATGACACTTTTGATGTGACTGTTGTCGTGGAGGGGCTACATCATACCTCTGATCCCCTGGCCGCCTGCGGCGAGTTGGTGCGGATTGCTCGGCGCCGAGTAGCCGTAGTTGAACCGTATACTGGCCCGATATTTAACCTCTTAGCTAAGTGGGGATTAGCTCACCGACGCGAATATTCCCGCACCCAGCCCACCCGCCTATCCCGTGAAATGCTGGCCGACATGCTGGCCGCCAATCTGTGCACCGAGCGTCAGCGCCAGTTGTACTTGGATTTGCCTCCGGGTGGCGTAATGGACTGGGTAGGTAACTGGCGCCCGGCCGCTTGCTTGCTAATTGCTCTTACCAACTTGGCGGAGGTGGTATTGCGGCCGGTAGGGATTGGTAATAAGATTCTGTGGGTGGTAGATCTCACCAGCGACTGATGAGATGATTCTTGCCTATCCCTAAGAAAACTCAACCAAGGCTGTCGTCACCAACTGGAAGTGTCCACTTAAACGGTTTGTGTCAGGGATGGTGGACAGCGGAGTTGCGCTACCCGGAAAAATTTAGTTGCACCGGTTGACGGAACGTAGTATAATTGTCCTGGTAAACGAGACGAAAGCGTGCTTTGGGGAGTAGCCAGTAGGTTAGTATGGAGCCGCCATTACAACTGGTCTTGATTCTGACACTGCTGGGGGTATCAGCGTTCTTCTCGGGCAGCGAAGTAGCCTTTCTGGCCGTAGGCTATACCCGCTTGCGCCAGCTTAGTGACGAGGGCCGGCGGCTGGCCAAGTTGCTGTTAGTGCTGCGGCGCTACCGCGGCTGGGTCTTATCCACCGTACTGATTGCTATCACCGTCTCCAACTATCTGGCCCAACGCACTGCCACCGAGCTAACTATCCACTATATGGGTCCGGCCGCCGGACCCATTATTGCTTTTGTCTTAATGACCCTCATTATCCTAATCTTCTGCGAGATTACTCCGATTCAGTATGGCTCTGCTCATGCCGAGGCCCACAGCCTGCGCGCCGCTGTGCCCATAAGCCTGTTTGCGCTGTTGCTAGCACCAGCGGTGGCAGTGTCCACCGCCATCTCCCGAGGGCTGCTGTATCTGGTGGGGGTCAAGGGGCCAGCCGCCGTACCCGTGGTAACTGAAGTCCACCTTAAAGCGATGATTCAGCAGAGCGAGCAGCAAGGGGCGGTGCCGACCGCGCAGCGGCGGATGTTATATGGGGTGCTGGACTTCGGGGACCAGACAGTAGCCCAAGTGATGACCCCACGGCCCGATGTAGTGGGGGTAGAGGCCCGGCAAACCATTGGCGAGGCCCTCCAGTCAGCCCGGGCACACAAATACTCACGCTTACCAGTGTATGAGCATAGTATGGACAATGTCATCGGAGTGGTGTACCTGAAGGATCTGCTGCCCTATGTTCGCCGCGACGAGATGGACTACTCCGTACGGCGCGTGGCCCGGGCGCCGTTCTACGTGCCCGAGAGCCTGCCGGCAAATCAACTGTTGCGTCAGTTGCAGAGCCATCACCAGATGATGGTCATTGTCAAGGATGAATACGGGGGGACCGCTGGAGTAGTTACAGTCGAGGATTTACTGGAGGAAATCGTCGGCGAAATCCAGGACGAATACGATGTGGAAGAGCCGGAAATTGTGCCCCTGGGGGGCGGGGAATTCTTGTGCGACGCGGGCCTCTCCCTGCTCCTGCTGGATAATTTTGTCTATGAGGAGCTGCCCGTGGACGAGTACGACTCTCTGGGCGGATTGGTCCTGGAGCTAGCGGGCGATATCCCCAAGGCGGGAGAATCGTTTTCGTGGGGCAACCTGGAGTTGGTGGTCGAGCAGGCCAAGGGACCCCGGCTGGAGAAGATTCGGGTTATCGAACGAAAAAGTAGCGCCGATACGGAGCAGTAAAGATATAGGGCACTTAGAGAAAGTCGTGAGGCAATGAATCAGCATCGGGCAGTAACCCAGTTCAGGGGGCACAGGTAGGTTTTGGACGACCCATTATCTATCCTTG
>JAUWJN010000110.1 GCA_030607655.1 bacterium | reverse complement strand
GTGAGTGAGCGGCCGGAATATCGCCGTGCCCCCGACCGTGTCACCCCCGTAGAAAGGCAGCAGTTTGTCCAGATTTTCGGGGCGGGCGTTGCGCCACCCGTAAATGGACTGCTTCTGGTCACCGACCACCATCAGGCGGCTGAAACTGGGCACCTGGCGGGTCTGGCCGTTGCGGCTGACGCTGAGCTCAGTGGCGTGAGCCAGGGCCTGTAGCATCTGCATCTGGGCCGGCGAAGTATCCTGGAATTCGTCCACCAGGATGTAGTCAAACCGGCCGCGGTAGCGCGCAGCCAAGCCTAGCCGCTCGTCTTCCAGCAGCCGCACCGCCGTCATTATCTGGTCATCAAAATCAATAGCATCGGCCTCAGCTAACCGCTGCTGATACAGTCCGTACGCAGCAGCAGCGGCCTTAATGATAGCCTCTTCAATATGTTGGTGGTGCGCAAAAATCTCGGCGGCGTCGGCGCGCGGAGCCTTCTGGGTCAGATTCTGGTAATATAGCTTGCGTAAGTCGGCAGTAACGCGAGCCTCGTCAACCGGTGCCTGGCTGATGGCGGGGTCGGCCAGAGCAGCGCGCAAGCGTGACTGCACCTGGGCGGGGATGAGCCGATCGTCGCCGATGGCCCAAGCTTCCTCAGGGGATAGCATCGCGCCCCAGAAGCGCTGGCTAGCTCCCAGGGCCTGGTCGCGGAACTGCTCGGGACTAAGACCGTAGCGCTTGGCCCGCTGAATCAGTGACCGCAACAGGTCGCGAAGCTGCTGGGGCTGGTCAAAGCCGAGCTGTGCCAGGCGCGGCGGCTGGAGTACCTGAATCTGGCTGAAGTCGCCGGCCAGAATCCCGTCCAGCAGGCTTTCCAATTCTACCGTCTGCCTTATCTCGGTGAGCAGTTGCAGATCAGGGGAGCGGCCGGCCTGGTAACTGCACTCGCTAATCAGCCGGGCCGCGAAGCTGTGGAAAGTGTGAATCCACAAATCGCCAGCGGTCTCGCAGCCGTTGAGCCGCAGCAGACGCTTGATCCGCATCCGCATCTCACCAGTAGCATTGTCGGTGAAAGTCAGCGTCAGGATGCGCTCCGGCCCGCCCACCTTCTCGTTGACCACCAGCCATACAAAACGGTGCGCCAGCACAAAGGTCTTGCCAGTGCCCGCACCCGCCACTACCTTCAGGGGTATGTCCAGGCGCGGCTCTTCAATTATCGCGCGCTGCTGGGCACTGGGCTCGCGTTCGTAAAACACGGCGGCCTCACCCCTGGCCCCTCTCCGTTCCGGAGAGGGGAACTAGTGTGTAGACCAGGGCAATGGCCCTGGAGTTGATGTCGTTATTCGTTGCTGTCATTGCTGTTGTTGCTTTCGTTGCTCCTAGCTCTGTGCTACCTCAGCTCGGCCTCACTGCAGATTAGGATGAACGGGCAAGTCTTAAACTGAGGATTGCAGCCCTCCGCGGGCGGATGGCCTGGAAATCCCTTGGAACTCTTTATGTGGCGGGCGCTTTCGGCCAGGTGACGGGCGATTTGCTCTAGCTCAGGCCGGGTGAACTGTTTGTCATCTGGCTCGCCCTCCGCGATTAGCTCGACGCGGGCCCGCTTGCTACCCTGGCCGCCGCTGGTCTGAAAACTCTGCAGGGCTACCTGGCTAATCTGGCCGACGGCTCCTTGATCCAATTCCCAGCCCAGCACGTACAAGGGCAATTGATAGTCAACCGGCGGCTCCTTGGTCTGGTCGTGGTCGGGGCGGTAACAGAAGCTGCGACGGATGCTCGCCGCACTGCCGATTGAACCAGTCTTGTAATCCACCACCATCACGCTGCCGTCCTTCTCCGTCACCTGGGCAATACGGCCGGTGAATAGATGCGGCTGGCCCTCATCGTCCTCCAGTTGTACGGTGAAGCGATGTTCCTGGGCCGCCGATGGCTCCGCGAAGTAAGGCGATTCCATATAGACCTCCAGCGAGTCTTGCGCCCGCCGCTGATAGACGCGGAAAGCGTACTCGGAAGAGAGGGCAGAGTGGGCTTTGGTCAAAGCATTATCCAGCAGGGCCCGGGCACCCTCGGGTGTGCGCTCGGCGGGTGGCAGGGCATTAAGTTGAGCCAGGAAATTGTGGATGGCAGAGCCATAAACCATAGCGTCGTGCTCTTCAGCGCCCAGGCGTAAGAGGTGGCCCAGAAAGAACAGACGGGGACAACGGAAATAGTCATTCAGACTGCTGGCACTGGCGGCCCATTCGGAGGCGACTTCGGCGAGTACCGGCTTACGGCTGGGACGCGGGCGGTCCCCGCGGATTTCCACCGGTGGCGGCTGGGGCAGTTGCTCCGGAGGTCGCCCGGCACAAGGAGTAATAGGGCAACCCTCGTGGCTAAGCCGCCCGTCAGCAACGTCAGGAGCCAGGCCGGCGAACACACACTGAAAACCCGCCTGTTGCTGCTTGGGCAGCGGGGCCAGGACAAAGTCAGGCGGCAAGGCAGCAGCCAGGAATGGCGAAGGGGCGATGTCAGTGCCTTCTTTCTCTAAATGGCAGGTCAGCACCACCCGCTGGCGAGCCCGCGTCAAGCAGGTGTAGAACAGGCGTGTCTCTTCAGCGTAAGCTTCCTGAGGAGCCTCGCCAAAACCAGCAAAAGCCAAAGCCGGTGCGGAAATGGCCAGATGCCGTAGCCCACGCTGGCGGAGAGCCATTACCGTCTCCTGGGGCAACAAGCGGGAAATTAGGGCCGGGCCGGGGCAGCTGCCCTCAGTCAGCCCCAGTAGATAAACGGTGTGGAACTCACGCCCCCGGCTGGCATGAGCGGTGAGCACGGCTACTCCTTCTTCCTTGGTTGGCCCGGACTCTGGTGCTGCCTCTACCGCGCTCCGGACTTGGGCCAACTCCAGGCTGGTTCCCGCCACTTGGGCGAACGCCTCCTCCGTTTCCTGCAGCGTATTTAGTAAGCGGGCTAAACCAGCCAGAGTGTTCTCGTGGCCGCTCTCAGCGAGACTGCGAATAAGGCCGGTCTCGGCAATTATCTTACGTAGGGCCGCCACCGCCGGTAGATTCAGCGCCTCGCTTAGTATCGTCTGCCAATCCTGGAGGGCCGGCGTAGCCACCTGGCCTGTCGTGGCCAGCATCAGTCGGCCCTGGCGCGTGCACTGGTGGCATATCCGCGCTAATTCTATGCCGTCGCCGCCCGCGCTGGTCAGGGCAGCCAGATGACTAAGGGCCAGGTTGGCCGCGGCCAGTTTTTGCTGGCGAATGGCGCTGGGATAACGGTCGCCTTCGCGCAGATATAATAGAAGACTAATGAGGTCGGTCAATATCTGCATCGCCGACCAGTGCCCGACCATCCCCTCATAGCCGGCCACGGGTATGCCGCGCAGGGCGAGATGCTGAGCCGCGGCCTGAGCCTCAGCGTGGCGGCGAGCGATAACGGCAAACTGGCTGGGGGCTACGTCCGGCTGGTGGAGGGCCTGGATAATATCATCGCCAATGCCAACCAGTTCCTCCGCCAGGCTGCGGTAGACACCAACTTCAGTCCGTCCGCCGGGGGTAGTTTCTCCCTCCGCAGTGGCCGGTAGTTGCTGGTCCTGGGCAAAACGCTGAGCAACCGCCGCAACTTGAACCGACAACCGGCCCGGATAGCTGCCGTCAATGGATGTCAGCGCCAGGGGGTAGGGCAGCAGCGACTGGAGCAGTTGGGCAGGGTCTTCCACTGCCCCGCGGAAGCGGTAGATGGCCAGGGCCGGCTCATAGGCCGCTATCAGGCGCGTCCCCGGCCCGCAGATAGCGGCCAGCAGCTCAAGCTGCAACAGCGTCGCATCCTGGAGGTCATCGGCCACTACCAGGTCATAGCGCTGCTGCCAGCCCGCGGATAGATGGTCATCCGATAGGGCTTCCAGGGCCAGCCAGATTATGCCCCGATAGTCGTAGACCTGCGCCTGCTGGAGGCGCTGTTGGTATTCCTGGTAGATATCGGCCAGGTCGTGGAGGGCCTCAGGTGAGGGCAAGCCGGGTATTATCTGGTTGCGGAAAAGTATCGGGTCAATCTTGCAGCGCTTCAGTTCGGCAATAAAATCAGCCACGTCATCCCGGAACCGGCTGCTGTGCCGCAGTCGCTCATCGCGATAATAGCGGGACTGGCTGGCCGTCTGCCTTATCGTCTCGCCAATCAGCAGACGCTCGCTCAGCGGCCGGATAATCCCCCGTCCGGAGTGAGCGCCACTTTCCTGGATGATCTGTTCGGCGAGGTCCTCGTAGGTGGCAATAATGGGAATAACGCTGCGGCCCGCCCGACTGCTGGCCACTGCGAATCGCTGGTGCAGATCCCGCTGGCCAGCCCGGTCCAGTACCAACGCAAGCACACGGGCCCCTGACAGTACCGCCTCGGTGATTGCCTCTGAGCCCGTCTGGACCAGGTAGCTGGTTTTGCCGGCGCCGGCTCCACCGCGGATAAGTTGGCTGGACGATGGTGATGAGGATGACATAAGTCACCAATAAACTGAGAGCAGCGGGTTATATTTTCGTTAAGGTAAATGGGATTTCATCTTCAGCCTGTTATCCGGGAAAGCCCATGATAGCAAGCCAAGACCAATATCTAGATTCGCGATGGGTTGCAAATTTCCTGCCCTAACCGCAATTGTAATTATAGAGGCAGGAAAACAACCTTAGAGTGATGGCCATGAGCAATAATGATGGAGCTGTAGAACTGGACTGGCTGGACAAAACCCAGATATATGCTGCCCTGGATTTAGCCGATGGCCTGGAGGAGGCCAGCGCGACCCTGCAGGAGGTAGGCCTGGACATTTCGCCGCAGCAGTTGCGGCACTACCAGCGGAACGGTAATGGCCGGCTGCAGCGGATGAAGCAGTCGGGTAAGGCCGGTCAGTTTCTGGGCAAGCTGGGCCGACACCGGGAGCGGATGAAGCGAGTAGATCGGCTGACTCAGTGGCTGGAGGATCAGATCATGGCTCTGGGCGAGCGTGACCCGGAGAAGCTGGATAAGGATCGGGCGGCGGTGCTGCGTGGGTATCGGGAGATTATGGAACTGCTGTGTCAATATGATGGGGCGGCGGCGGAGGATGCCGAGCAGCAGAATGCTGGCCGTGACACTGACGCTGACCGTCAGGTACAGGAGGGCTTGAGCCTGCTGGAGCTTATCAGTAATGGACAACCACCAGACGAAGTTTTTGACCAGCTTGTATCAGACGCCACCCGCCGCCTGGCAGCAGCATCAGGAACAACTTTCCCGCCACTTGAGCCGTATTAGCCCTCACTGGCTTGACCAAATTCAGCACTATGAGCAGCCGCCCGCTCCCGTTGAAGAGTTTGTTAATAGCCCCCTCTATCTGGGCCTGAAAGGCCGCGTTTATCCCCAGGTACTGCGTACCGTTAAGGAAATATTCGAAGATGGCTACACCGAAGCTGCCCTGTGCTGGGGCATCGGGGCCGGTAAGTCGTTTTTGTCCTCGCTGGCTATCGCCTATATGCTGCATCGCACCCTGTGCCTGCGCGATCCCCAGGAATACTACGGTCTGGCACCGGGCACTACTATCGCCTTTATGAATATGGCCCCCACCGCTCTCCAGGCGCAGCGCATCGTCTTTAATGAGATACGTAATCGCATCCACAATTCGCCCTGGTTCCACAGCGAGTTTGCCCAGGTAGATGTGCGGAGCAGCGAGCTGCGCTTTCCCAAGGATATCGTTGTGGTGCCCGGCTGTTCCGCCGAGACCTTTCCGCTGGGCTATAATATGCTGGGAGCGGTGGTGGACGAGGCGGCTTGGTTCATTGAAACCACTGACGGCCACCGTGACTACGCCGAGGAGATTTACAACGCCCTGCAAAGACGCATCCGCAGCCGGTTCTTTGATCGCGGGCTGCTCGTACTTATCTCTTCACCGCGCCATACCGAGGACTTTATGGAGCGCAAATTGCTGGAGGCCGAAACTAACCCGCAAATCTATGCCTCCCGTAAAGCCGTCTGGGAAGTCAAGCCGCCCGGAACATACTCAGGTAAGACCTTCCAATATGCCGATTTCCAGGTTCCTGTCGAATATGAGCAAGACTTCAAGCGTAACCCCCAGCGGGCGTTGCGCGACCTGGCCGCCCGCCCCACCGATGCCCTGGAGGCTTTCGTCAGTGCTCCGGAAGCCATTGAGGATGCCTGTGACCCGCAGATGCGCTGCCCGCTGGATGAGATGGGCCGCTGGGCAGGCTGGTTTAAGGCTTCTGATAACTTACCCCGGTATGTTCACATAGATCTGGGCGTGAAATATGATGCCTGCGGCATCGCTATGGCCCACTGCCGGCCCAGCAGCGATGATCCCGATGAGCCGGAAGTAGTGGTGGAGTTAGCCTGGCGTCTCCAGGCTCCCGAAGGTAGCGAAATCAATCTCTCCCGAGTGCGGCAACTCATCCTAGACTTGCGCCGGCGCGGCTTCAATATCGCCCAGGTCAGCTACGACGGCTTCCAGAGCGTGGATAGCCGCCAGATACTCCAGCGCCAGGGCTTCCGCCCGAAATTAGTTTCGGTGGACCGCGATCTGTCGGCCTACGAGACGCTCAAGGAACTGATAAATTGTGGCCGGCTGCGGATGTATCGCTACGAGCCGCTGCTGAAGGAACTGCGTAGCCTGGAGCTGGTGCGGGGCCGCAAGGTAGACCATCCGCCCCGCGGCTCGAAGGACATCGCCGATGCCGTCGCCGGCGCGGTTTCCGAAGCCATCCGCGCCTGGGGCGGCGGGACCATAACCGGGCATGTGGTGTGATTGTTGAGGGATCGTCGGCTTTTTTGTTGCCGGGGTGCAATCGCGACAGGACCCGCCTCCGGCAAGGCTAGCCTATGGCGGGCAAGATGTCGCTCCTACCGCAATAAGGACTTTCAGTCGGGGCAGGGGTGCCCCTCCCCCAGAGGATGCGAAGGGGCCATCGCGGCGGGGACGCCGCTCCCACAGTATTGACACGACAAAGGAGAATTGTCTATGTCTGAGGCGTTGATGAAGGCTTATGTGGTCGGGGAACAGGCCCGACCAGGGCAGAGTAAGCAGCTTCCCGAATCCCCGTGGTATCAGGAGTATGTTGACGGGGAGGTCGTCGAGCCGCCCTATGACCTGGACGCCCTGGCCCAGCTCTACGAGACCAATGCCACCCATAAGGCGTGCGTGGACGCCAAGGTGGTCAATACGGTGGGGCTGGGTTACCGGTTCGTGCCGGCCACCGGCCAGAAGGACAAGGCTTCCTTGGATAACCTGGCGCTGCTGGAGCGCCTGCTGGCCCAGTGTAACCCCGACATGACCTTCACCGAGGTGATGCGTACCAGTTGGACTGATGTAGAGTGTCTGGGCAACGGCTATATTGAAGTGACACGCAATAGTCTCGGTCAGATTGATGGCTTCTACCACATGCCGGCAACTACCGTCCGCGTCAAGCCGGATGGCTCGGGGTTTGTGCAACTGCGCGATGGGCACAAGCGCCACTTTCGGCCGCTGGGGGCAGCAGATGCCGAGGAACCGAATACGAACGAACCTCAGAACGAAATTATCCACTTCAAGAAATACACGCCCCAGTCTGGCTATTATGGGAT
>JAUWJN010000037.1 GCA_030607655.1 bacterium | reverse complement strand
CCGACGAAGGGATTAGCCATTGACCGCGCTGCGCAGCGCCGCTAGGGCAGCGGCATAACCATCAGGATGGCCGAACAGGTACGAGCCGCAGACTAGCACATCAGCACCGGCGGCTACTACCTGGCGTGCGGTGGTCTCATTAATGCCCCCATCCACCGCGATGAGAGTGTCCAGGCCCTGCTGGTCAATCATCTGTCTGACTTGCTCAATGCGGGGCAGGGTTGCGGGCATAAAATCCTGGCCGGCGGCTCCCACTTCAACCGTCATAATCAGAATAAGGTCGGCGTATTCGATGACCACCTCCAGGCCCTCCAGGGGAGTAGCCGGATTGAAGGCTAGCCCGGCCTGCCGCCCCAATCCCCGAATCTGAGCAAGCAGCGCGGCTGGCCCATCTACGGTTTCGCGATGGATTACAATCGCATCGGCTCCCGCCTCGGCAAACGCAAGAATATGCTGGGCCGGATTGCCCACCATCAGGTGCGCTTCGCAGAGCAGTTCCGTCTCCTGGTGCAGAGCCTCTATCAGCAGCGGACCAAAGCTCAGATTATCCACAAACCAACCATCCATAATGTCAAAATGCAACCAGTCCGCCCCCGCGGCTGCCAACTGTTCTACCTCTTCGCCCAGGCGCCGGAAATCGGCACATAACATAGAAGGTGCGATTGCTATACTTTTCACTTTGGGTGCCCCCTTCGGGGTCAGGTAATCTTTGTATCAGATATTGCGGCCCCTTGTTCGGGATGTCATCGGGCCGGCGCTCAGGCTAGAATTGGTCGCGCAACTTATAAAGCCGCAAGGCTGCCGCCGCTATTTGTGAACTGTCCCGGTTTATGACCATCAGGACCGGCTGCTCCCTTCCCCCCGCCGCCCTGCCCAGTGCTACCGCGCCTTCGCTCAGTCCCGCCAGTACCGTAGCCGGCTCTTCCCAGCCCAGCAAGCTGCGCAGATCAATAGCGGCTTGCCACATCTGGAGCCCAGCCCCAACCACCACCTCAATACTCAGGCCCGGCGGGCCTATCAGTATCGCGGTCTGGCCCGCGGCGGCGACCAAGGTCACCTGTGTGCTCCACTGCTCAGCTAGTTCATACACTCGCGGTGGGCTGACATACTCCGTCGTACGCCGCAAAATGCCCCCGGCGGGCGGGTGACCCGCCCGGGCGCCCGTCAGGTCCACGGCTGGCCAGTCGGCCTGTACATTACGCAGAGTCATTGTCGCGGCACCGACTGTCACCGGCGCTGCTCGCGCCACTCCTACCCACCACCCCTTCGGGGCCTGGGGCGCAGGACTTAAGACCCAGCAGCCGGCCTCGCCCTCCGTCACTACCAACTCCACCGCCCCCATCTGCGCCGCTTCGCTCAGCAGCTCCGCACTGTCTATGAGTTGGCTGGTTGGTTCAGCCAGAGCAGCCTTATCAACAGCCACCGGCCCTGCCCACACCAGCCCGCCACCCCCCGACAAGCTCAGAGTGTCAGCCACTGCGCCTTTGCCTGCCGCATCCCGCAGTAATTCTTCAGCCGCGGATAACTGCCGCCTCTGCTCCTCAGGCCGGGGTTGGGCTTCCCCGACACTCACCGATTCGGCCTCACCTTCTTCTTCCGCCACAACGGGAATCCGTGAGGTGTCCTCCTCCGCTTCTACCGGCTCAGTCGGTTGTGCCTCAGCTTCCTCCGGCAGTAGAGCTAGCTGTTCGCTCGCCGGTGTTTGTGGTACAACTAGGGGCTGACGGGGTTCGGCTTCTTCGGCTTCCTCCGCTTCCGGCCCTTCCATCAATGCCGCCAGTAGCTCTTCGCGCCGAGCCTGCCAGTCCTCCGGCACCTCATGTTGGGGCAACGGCCCGGCTCCCCGCGTCCCCCACCTGGTTTCCCTTATCTGCCACAAGTCTCTTATTAACCACAGAAATACACTCACCGCTAGGATTTGGACAAGTGCCCCTGGCCAATATTGAGCATAGTAAAAACCGAAACCGGCGGCCATACTATGAGCAGCGGCCCGCACCGGCATAGCCAACTGTGCGGCTATCAGACTCAGGCCAGCCCTGATGATAAGACCCAACCCCGTACCCACTACTACTCGTCCCGCGGGAATCACACCGCGGCCGCCCGCCATCAGCACCAGCAGATACAGCAGTATTTCTACCGCAAGCACCATTATCAGGGCCCGACCTAGCGGTAGCGGCCGGCCGACTCCCGCCCGGTCCAACACAATACATCCGACCACGCCCACAATCGCCGCTGACGTCAGCCACAAAACGATGACTAGCGCGGACAGTTCCGCCGACCTTATTGGTCTACCTGCAGGCAACCTCTCATCTCCCCTCGATGCTCTCAGTTCTCATTTCGTTATGCAGTTACTGCTATCCTTCTTGGCTGCGCGGTTAGGAATCTGTTGTAGCGCCTCCGCCTGTATAGTATAATAGACGGTAGTTAGCAGTGGCAACCAGATTAATCAGATTACTGGCCAGGTGCACAACACTGACACGGTAGTCCCATTATTATCCACCTGAAGGGGAGGTTTATTGGTATGCTGAGCGACGAACAAAAGCGCCAACTTATCCAAGTAGCCCGTCAGGCCTTGCAGACCGCAGTAGCCGGCGGGCAACCGCCGGTCGTGGATACAACTGATCCCGATCTGGCCCAGCTTCGGGGAGCCTTCGTAACCTTGAAAACCCAGGAGCAGCTCCGGGGCTGTATCGGCTATGTGAAACCGCGCGTGTCGTTAATCCAAGCCGTAGCGGATAATGCTCAGGCGGCCGCACTCCAGGACCCTCGCTTCCCGCCGGTTACCGGCGACGAGCTTCCCGATATTGACATTGAGATATCTGCCCTTACCCCACTGGAGCCGGTGCCCAGGGCAGAAGATATCGAAATTGGGCGCCACGGTCTGATGATACGCTGCGGGATGAACCGGGGACTGCTGCTGCCGCAGGTGCCGGGGGAGTGGGGCTGGAATCGCGACGAGTTCCTCGTCCACACCTGTGTGAAAGCCGGCCTGCCCCCCGACGCCTGGCAGCGAGACGACGCGGAGCTACTGTGGTTCGAGGCGGAAGTGTTTGGCGAGCAGGCGCAGTACGGAGCAGTGCCGTTTACCGCTTCACGGGCCGGTACTTCTGGACACGGTAGTTGGTTACATCGCCCACGTAGACATTCCCGTCGCGATCCACAGCCACCCCCACTACCGCCTCCAACATCCCGTCGGGGATGCCCTGCTTGCCCCATTTGGTTATGAATGTCCCGTCGCTGGTGAACTTCTGGATATAGTTGTTGAAGGCATCGGCTATGTAGACATTATCCTCGTGATCCACCGCCACCCCTACCATAGACATAAACCGGTTATCGCCGGTGCCCGGCGTGCCCCATTTGGTCAGAAAGCTCCCGTCGCTGGTGAACTTCTGCATGCGGTTGGTGAAGGCATCAGCTACGTACACTCCCCCCGCGCTGTCCACGGCCACCGCCCACGGCCATATAAATTCGCCGTCCTCGGTGCCGAACGCGCCCCATTTGGTGAGGAACCTGCCGTCGCTGGTGAACTTCTGAACACGGTGGTTCCCCACATCGGCGACGTACACATTCCCGTCGTCATCCACAGCTATACCCAGCGGCCGCGGGAACTGACCATCGCCACTGCCGGCTGAGCCCCACTCAGTCAGGAAGGTCCCATCGCTGGTGAACTTCTGGATGCGGCGGTTATCGGTATCAGAGACGTACACATTCCCGTCATTATCCACTGCCAATGCGTACGGCAGCCGGAACTGGCCATCGTGAACGCCGAGCGTACCCCACTTAGTCAGGAACTGCCCATCACGGGTAAACTTCTGGATGCGACAGTTTTGCGTATCTACCACGTACACATTCCCCTCGGCATCCAGGGCCACGCCATAGGGCAAATCAAACTGGCCGTCTTCGCTTCCCTCCGAGCCCCAGTTAGTAACAAACTCGTAGCTTTCGCCCGCCATTCCCGGGCATTGGCCCACGCCAATGCTTACTGCCAGCACTCCTACTGCAACTACCGCAACTACCGCGATACTTAACGACCACCATGACAACATTCATAATCACCCTTATCACACTGTGGCGTCTCGTTTGAACTCAGTATAGCTTGTAGCGTCTTCATTTCGCCATCCCTGGGTATGCTACCTTCCATTATCGTTGCCCCCTGGGTAGGACCACGGGGCACAGCTAGCCGGCTGGCCAGGTGATAATCAATAGATCCACAGCAGCAGCCACACCCCAGTGCAACAGCCATGTTCCCAGGAACGATTTGCCCCGATAGGCCATCAAGCCCAGGGCCAGCCCAGCAATTAGTGAAGCAAAACATTCGGTTTCTAGCTTGGGGAAATGCATCATCACGAAGGGCACGGTCTGGATGATGATAGCAAACGCGCCATAGCGCGGAGCAAGCAGATTAAGCAAAAAGCCCCGGAAGAAAAACTCCCAGGCGAAGAAGTACACTCCCCAGCCGGCAATGGACAGCACCACCGCCCCCGGTTCCGTTCTGGCCCACTCATAGCGAGGATAGTACTGTTGAAAGGCTGGCAGCCGGCTGACTATTATCACCACTGGCACCATAATCAGTGCGTAAAGAATCAAATAGCTGCCCCAGGCTCTGCTGTCGCCCCATCGCAAGCCGTAAGCGCTCAGCTTCTCCTTCCAGATGACCGTGATTATGAGCGCCGGCACCGCAAATAGTATCACGAAGTTCACCCCAAACCACCCCAACAACTCCACCCGCGGCGGCAGGGCCGATATATGGCCATGGTAATAGACAATCGCCAGTAGGACTACCCCCACCAGTAGACCTACCGCCTCGCGCAGCGAGGCCCGCGGTCCACCGGTAGCGGACTCAGGGGATTGATATGTCGGCTCGCTCTTGTTGCTGCTCATTACTCCTCCCATACCTGTAAACCGTAGAAGTCAGATGTAAACTCCAACACTCGCCCTCCTTCTCGAGGGCCAATACTTGTGCCGCCGGCCGTCACTGGGTAAGCGCGGTTAGGTGCTCAACCAGAGTTTGGGCTACCTTGCGGTTCATCGCGGGCAGCGCCGCCAACTCGTCCACCGAGGCCTGGCTCATCGCCTGGACCGACGGAAAAGCCTTCAGCAGCTCCTGGCGACGCCGTGGGCCAATGCCAGGGATGTCATCCAGGACCGACTTGGTCATTGCTCTACCGCGCAAGCCCTGGTGATATTGAATGGCAAACCGATGCGCCTCATCGCGGATGCGCTGGAGCAGGAAGTGAGCGCGAGGGTGTGCCTCGGCATCAAGAGGTTCGGACTCCTCCGGCACATAAACCTCTTCCTCCCGCTTGGCCAGGGCGGCGACGGGAATCTCCTCTAATTCTACCTCCTGGAGAGCCGCCAGCGCTACCCCTAATTGTCCCTTACCACCATCAACTAGTATCAAGTCAGGCAGCGGCAGGAACTTTTCGTCTCCCTGCGCCCCCCGCCGCAGTCGCCGCTGGAGCATCTCCTTCATCATAGCATAATCATCCGGCTTGCCGGCGGTCTGCCTTATCTTGAAATGCCGGTAAGACTCTTTATCGGCCAGACCCTCGCTGAATACAACCATTGAGCCGGTGGCAAACTGGCCCTGGATATTGGAGATGTCATAGCATTCTATCCGGGCCAGGGGCTCGGGTAGCCGCAGCATTTCAGCGAGGTCCGCCAGCGCGGCGATGGCCGCCTGGCGGCGCTCACCCCGCACCTCGGCGATGCGCAGCAGGTTAATCTGGGCATTGCGCTGCGCTAGCTCCATCAGGCGGCGCTTCTCACCTCGCTGCGGGCAGCGCACGTCTACTTTTGAGCTACGCAATTCGCTCAGCGTCTGTGACCAGCTCTCCGCGTTCGGCAGCGGCGCGGACAATAGTACCTCCTTGGGGGCCCAGCCCGAGCGGCTGTAATGCTGGGTGAGAAAGGCCTCAATGACCTCAGCTTCGCTACGCTGGGCGGTGTGAGCGAAGACGTACTGCTGCTGACTGACCAGCTTGCCGGCGCGAACTGCCATTAACACTACTAAGGCACGATCCTCATCTACCGCCGCGGCAATCACATCCTCCTCCCGCACCTGGGTAGATACAATAATCTGCTCCTGCAGGATGCGGCTTACAGCATTCAGTTTGTCCCGCAGCACCGCCGCCTTCTCAAACTCCATATTCGCTGCGGCCTGGTCCATCTGCGCCTGCAACTCACCAACAATTTGATCAGATTTGCCGGACAGAAACAACTCCACCTGCCGTACAATCTGGGCATATTCCTCCTCACTAACCTCTCCCGTGCAGGGGCCGGCGCAGCGGCGGATGTGATAATTAAGACAGGGCTGGCCCACCGGCTGCCCAGTCAGCTTTTTGCGGCAGGACCGGATACCAAACAACTGGCTGGCCAGGCGCATGGTACGGCGCATCGCCTTGGCATTGGGATACGGGCCAAATACTTTTCCGTCCGTCAGCGTATGGACCTCATGGCGTTTGGGGTCGTGATAACCACGCTTAAGCGGTCGGCCTGTCGCGGGGCGCGCATCCTTGGGCAGGTCCCGTACCAGCATCAGCCGGGGGTATTTTTCATCAGTGAGTTTTATATAGGGGTAGCTTTTGTCATCCGCCAGTTGAATGTTGAAGCGTGGCCGGTGCTCCTTGATTAGGTTAGCTTCCAGGATTAAGGCTTCCACCTCGGAGCGAGTGACGATAAAATCAAAATCCGCCGCCCGCTGAATCATTAACTGCTGCCAGGGGCTGGCCTTGCTGTCCTCGCGGAAATGCTGGCGCAGCCGCTGGCGCAGCGCCTGCGCCTTGCCTGCATAAAGCACCTCGCCACCGGCATCCTTTATCAAGTAGACGCCCGGCTGGTTAGGGACTGATTTTAGTTTCGCTTCCGGCTCCATTCTAAGGTCCGCCTACGGATAGCTACAGTTCCGCCTTTTGCAGCGCTTTCAGTTCCTTGATTTCGTCGCGGAGGGCGGCGGCGCGTTCGAACTCCAGATTCTCGGCGGCTTGCTTCATCTCGGCTTCCAGAGCGGCGATGATGTCAGCCAGCTCGTCAGCCGGCATCTCTTCGGGCGCTTCCGGCATAATCTCCGCCCGAGCACGCTCACGGGCCTCCATAGTGCTCCTGATGGTGTCGCGCACTGCTTTTTTGACGGTCTGGGGCGTGATATTGTGCTCTTCATTGTAGGCAATCTGCTTGCGCCGACGCCGCTTAGTCTCCTCAATGGCCGCCCGCATTGCCGCGGTAGTCCTATCCGCATACATAATTACTTGGCCCTCCAGATGCCGGGAGGCCCGCCCCATAATCTGGATGAGCGAGGTCTCCGAGCGCAGGAAGCCCTCGCGGTCGGCATCCAGGATGGCTACCAGCGATACCTCGGGCAAATCCAAGCCTTCCCGCAGCAAGTTTATGCCCACCAGTACGTCAAACTCGCCCAGGCGCAGGCTGCGCAGCAACTCGGAGCGCTCCAGGGTCGCCACATCGGCGTGCATATAATGGACGCGGATGCCCAGCTCGGCTAAATACTCGGTGAGGTCTTCGGCCATCTGCTTGGTGAGGGTGGTTACCAGCACGCGTTGCTCTTTGCCCACCCGCTGCTTAATCTCGGCCACCAGGTCGTCAATCTGCCCCTGGGTGGGTCGTACCGCCACGGGGGGGTCAACTAGTCCAGTGGGCCGCACAATCAGTTCTACTACCTGCTCGGCGTGCTCCAACTCGTAAGGCCCGGGCGTGGCCGAGGTATATACTACCAGATTGACCCGCTGCTCGAACTCCCCGAAATTAAAGGGACGATTATCAAAAGCCGAGGGCAGCCGGAAGCCATACTTCACCAAGCTTTGCTTGCGGGAGCGGTCGCCCTCGTGCATCGCCCGCAACTGGGGAATGGTCTGGTGGGATTCGTCAACGATTAGCAGAAAGTCGTCAGGGAAATAGTCTATCAAGGTGTACGGCGGCTGGCCAGGTGCGCGGCCATCAAAATGGCGCGAATAGTTCTCAATGCCCTGGCAGTAGCCAATCTCCCGAATCATCTCCATATCATAGCGAGTGCGCTGCTCCAGGCGCTGGGCCTCCAGCACCCGGCCCTTATCCTCGAAGTAGCGCAGTCTCTCCTGTAATTCCTGCTCAATAGCGCCCAACGCTTCTTCGGTACGCTCGCGGGAGGCGACAAAGTGGGTGGCCGGAAATACGATGAGGCGCGATTTCTGCTCTGCAATCTCCCCGGTTAGTTCGTCCAGGACCATAATCCGCTCGATTTCGTCGCCCAACATCTCAATGCGGGTAATGAGATCCTCGTCAACGGGATGAATCTCGATAACATCGCCGCGCGCCCGGAACTCTCCCCTGTCCGGGGCCACGTCGTTGCGCGAAAACTGCATCCTGACCAATTGTCGCAGTATTTCGTCACGGTCCACCTGCTGGCCGGTGCGCACATCCAGGATTATCTCGGCGTACATCTCCGGCGAGCCCAGTCCGTAAATACACGAGACCGACGCCACCACCACTACGTCGCGGCGCTGCATCACTGACTGGGTGGCTGAATGGCGCAGCCGGTCTATCTCGTCGTTGATAGAAGAGTCCTTCTCAATATAAGTATCAGTTTGCGGCAGGTAGGCCTCGGGTTGATAGTAGTCATAATAACTGACAAAATACTCAACAGCATTCTTGGGAAAGAACTCGCGAAACTCAGCACAGAGCTGGCCGGCCAAGGTCTTGTTGTGGGCGATCACCAGCGTAGGCTTCTGAACCTGCTCGATGACCTTGGCCATCGTGTAGGTCTTGCCCGAGCCGGTGATGCCCAGGAGCACCTGGTGACGATAGCCCTGGTTGATGCCGGCGGCGAGTTGGTTGATGGCCTGGGGTTGATCGCCCCGGGGCTGATATTCCGAGAGGACTTCAAAGTCCGGCATTCTGTCTTCGCCCTTGTAGAGTAGTACTGAAATTATAGCACAAAACCCGGACGCTGTCGCGCCCAGGCTTCTACGCATATACAAAGACGATATGAGTAGCTAGAATGTTCCCCCTAATCCGCCCAGTTCTACACTGAACTTACCATTGTCCTGCGAGTACCTCAGGCCGATCTCCCGGTCCTGCCAGACTCGCCAGCCGGCTACCAACTCGACATCATCAAACTTGGTATCTTCAAACTTATAGTACGTGCCCAGTAGCTCCAGCCGCCACCGGTTGCTGAGATAATAGTCAACGGCCAGGTATCCATAGGTGTCGTTCTCCGTCAGGTCTCGACTGCCGCTCAGATAGGCACCCCACCGGTCACCGTGGACCCGCAAATCAGTAAACAGGACCTGCCGCAACCCGTCACGATAAGCATCGCCCGAAGCATATTCAGCGCTGTAGTCAATGTACAAATCTACCGAATCGCCAAAACGCTGCCGCGAACGAAGACTGCCGCGCACACTGTTAGCACTGTAATCAGCAGTGTCCCAGGAGTAGACATTACTTATGCTGGGCGTCAGCCAAGCTTGGCGGCCCAGACGCCAGGGATGAAAGTCTAAACCGGAATACAGCTCGTTGCTGAATATCAGTCCCGTCTCTTCTCCGCTGCTGTGACGCAAGCCCAGAGAAGTCCCTAAACGACAGGTATCACGGCCATCGCGGCTCAGGGGGCGAGGCGATGTCAGCCAATCGGTTTCCAGCCCGTAACTATCCGGCGCACCGTGCAGGGCATCGTAATAGCCCCGGACATTAAATTGATAGCGGTCACGGTAGTCGAATACATTAGTGTCCATAAAGATATTGTGGTGATCCGGCCAACTAATACTGAAATCGCCCCAGGCATCCGCGAAAACTCGGCGGCTGTCGCGCCACTCTACTCCCCAATCGCTGCGGGGCAGTCCGCCCACTGTCACCGTCCCTTTCCCATCGCCGTGGTGGTACTCCTCACGCAACCCTAAGCTCCACCCGCGGCGGGCGATGACGCTGCTGGCCCGTGCTCCGCGCTGAATCTCTATCGCCCCAGTGGCTCCGTCGGTCACCCGGTAGAAGAGAGGGAAATTAACAGCTAACCCACCGTCAGAGCTGATGCCCAGCACCTGCGTATTGGAGGCGCCCGTATAGCCAGGCATCCCGATAATCCAGTATGGCGGCAGGCTCATAACTTTCTCGCCGTCAACATACACCGCGGCGTGGCGCAGGACAATCTTTTCGTCCACGAATACCGAGATACTGTCGGCTACTATCCAGGTTCGCGAATAATCGGTGTTGAATCGGAAGGCATCGTACGGCAGCTCCCAGTCAAATTCGCGGGGCGCCAGGTTGTAGATATCAAACAAGATTGTCTCTACTCCCTCCCGGCCAAATTGGCGCATCGCCCCGCGCTTGCGGCGCAGGTCAAAGTACAGATCCTCCCCCGTCAACTGCTGGTTGCCCCGCTTAACCACCGTCGGCTCGGCTTTAAGAATCATTTGCTCAACGGCAAGCTGGAGAATATCGCCGCCTTCCACGGTCATTTGGCCATACCGGGCCTGCGCCTCGTCGCGGGCCTCGACCATATTAAAGTCCATCGAGTAAGCCACCCAGCCGCCGCGGATGTTTATAACTCGAGCCACGGGCAGGGCCAGCTCGTCCTGGGGCACGAATTCAACCCGGGCGAGATTGCGGCTGTCCTGGACATTTATGGTTACGGTTGCTGTCCCCGGGGTGTCACTGGTGGCAAAGACGAGGCCAAATCCGCCGGAGGTGCGTACCGCGAGGCTTTCGCGCTTATCAGTCTTGGCTTCGCTGAGCAGGCCCAGGTCGGTGTGCATAACCACCATGGTGCCGTCCGGGACAGGTTGTCCCGCCTCATCCCGGACTCCCGCGCGGATGCGGGCGCGAGTCGGGCCATCCGCCGGCACGCGCCCGGGATTGACCGCTACATCAATGCGCAGACGGCCAAAACGGGCGCCCTGTGCCTGGCAATTGTACCCACTGCTCACCACTACCAGGAACAAGGCCCCCGTCGCAATCAACAATACCAGCTTACACCGAAAGCCCCGCATTCTCATCTATTGACAAATCAATTACAGCTCGTTAGTAGCATCTGACGGCAGGTCAGGTGCTACTACTGCGTAAAAATGAGCCGGCTGAACATGGCCCAAACACTGGCCTCTTGATTAGTGTATATCGCCCGAATCCGGTACTGATAAGCGTTATTGTCACTGACATCAAAGTCGGGCCAGGAGGTGCGGGTGGCACCACAATTGCCTTGGTCAATGTACTGCCAGGGGCCCCCATTGACGGAGCGCTGAATCTGATATTTAAGCAGAGTCAGTTCGGTGGCCGGGGGTGCATACCAGTACATGCGGATAGCATTGCTCTCCATCTTTAGTGAGAGGGGGGTGGGCGGTGCGGCGCCCGCGGCCGCGGTCGTGCCTTCGTTGCCCTTACTGCTGACCAGTATGGCTAGCAGGCCGACGGCCAGCACCGGTGCCAGCCACTTCCACTTATTCTTCTTTTTCTCTGGTTGGGTGCGCTCCACGGCAATTTCGATCGCCGGCCGGCCGGCGATCAACTGCTTGAGCTTGTACGCCGCATCCTCCAACGCCTCGCGAATGAAGGGCCGATTGCTGCCTTCATAACGGGCTCGTACCTTGCTGGTGCCCGCAACAGTAAAGCTCAATTCGGGCTGGAGGAGGACCACCGGCTGGTCAGTCTGTTGGTCATAGTTAGGCGCGACCAGGAAGTATTGGCCGCCAATGGTAACCTCGACCTGCCGGGGTTCTGGTTGGATTTGGAGGGCCTTCACACTAGCCACAATGACCCCATCCATACCCAGTATATGTCCGATGGTTATCGCTACCGCGGGATCCACGGCGCCGGCTTCGATATGCATCGGCAGCAGCTGCCTTTCACTTATTGCCCGCCGCACTATTGCCGAGGTGGAGTCGAACTCGGTACACTCCACATCGGCCAGTTCGTTCAGAGACGCTTGCAGTTTATTGGTAGCCAACCGCCCCAGCTCGGCAACCCCCGCGTCGGTATTATCCACAACCGGGAACAGCAATACCTTCTGGACATAGTCAACTTGAGCCTGGCAGGGCTGTATCCCCAGTGGAGTTAATGGCAAGATTACTGCACCAATCAGAAAGAGGGAAATATTTCTCATCAGTCTACTTGATCTAATACATGTCATTGCATCTGGCCCCCTTGCATGGGTGAGGCTGCATATAGAACTTGAACCAAACAACAGGTAGCACGTTATCGCGCTACCACAATACTACCAACTACTCTACTAACCTGACCAGTATCCGGCGCCGATGCCGTTATCTCACATAGATAGCGGCCCGCAGGT
>JAUWJN010000211.1 GCA_030607655.1 bacterium | reverse complement strand
GATACCAAGGCAGTGGATTTTTTGCCACGTCGTAGCCACTGGAACGCATAACCAGGGTTCATTGTCTCTGGGGATAAATGCGATCTGCGTCAGCATTAGTATCACAGTGCACACAGTATAGCGCTCGTCCCCCGATGGCATAAGGAACACATTAAGGCTGATGTAGCCACGGACAGACTTATGCTTGTCCGTCTCCACCTTGACGACGCCACTCCGGAGCAGTGCTGCTGTGAGGGTTGCCACTAGCTCTTCCTTCATTAAACCTGTCCGCCGCACGGCCTCCTGGTCAAGGTCCGCAACAATAATCTTAACCTTCTGGAGACCAGCAAGACCATGCATAGAACCGGGCAACTGCTCCCTGTCAGTCTGCCCCCAGACAACGGCAGCCGAACATAGTACCACTGTTATAGCTAATGCACACAACACAAACTTACGCATAGCCAACTCCTCTTCTTTAGTTCTAAACTCAGGCACTTTCTTCATGGTTTCCTTTTACCTCTCCGAAATGCCTACGGGAGGGGCCTGTCGCCGCAGGCCGCGCGCAGCGAGGTCCTGCAAGGCTGGCCCTCTGATATGGGCCGGCCTTCTGCCTTCGCTACCAAAGTAGCTGCGGCGGACAAGCGCTCCGCTCGACACGGCCCCTCCGAACAGCATCGCGGCGAGGACGCCGCTCCCACGGATTATGATTATCCTCTGTGGGAGGGCCGTCCTCGGCCCGACCGTAGTCGGGGCAAGGGTGCCCCTCCCACAGTAAGACAGAAAATAGCAATCTTTCCCAGTTCCAAAAGTTTTTGCCGGCTTGTCTGCCGAAGCTGTTTTTAACAGCAAAGGCAGAAGGGGTGCAAGGAAGCCGCCTCCGCCAAGGCTAAGCGGCGGCCAAGCCGTCTTCCCCCCCAAAGCGGGTTCTCCGCAAGCCGTTACCTTTCCTGTTCTACTGACGGGCGGGACGCCCGTCCCACCGACGAATTTGGTTTTGCCCATCTTAGCGTTGCCTAAAGACCTCGCGGATGAGTTCGTCGGCGGATTCGGTCTCGGGATGAGCCTCGGTGACCTGGCGCAGGCGGCGCAGCGCGTCCCCCCGCGAGACCCCTAATCGCATCAGCACCTCTAAAGCATCGGCCTCCAGGTCGCTCTGCGGGCCGGTAACTGCCGCCTCCATCTCCGGCAGTTCGGTCACGTCTACAAACTCACCTAGCTTGCCCTGGAGGGTAGCTATCATATCGCGGGCTTTCTGACGGCCTACTCCGGGGAGCTGCTGCAGCAGGTGATTATCCTGCAACTCAACGGCGCGAGCGATTCTACCCACCGGCAGCACGAAGGCCCGCAGCGCGGTCATCGGCCCCATCCGCGGCACGTCCAGCAGCCGCTCAAAGAACCGCCGCTGTAGCTCGGTCTCAAAGCCCAGCACGTACGGCGTGATACGATTGGCGTCACTCTGCAAATAATAATAGGTGAATAGTTCAACTTGGCTGCCCAGGCCCCGCTCGCTGAGCCGCTCCCGAACCGGCTCGGGTACAAACACCTCGTAGGTCAGGCCGCTGACCTCAAGCAGCACGGACGCGGGGTAGGTAGCCACCAGTTCGCCGCGAATGCGACGTATCACGGGGCCGCCCTCCATTCGCGGGCCAGGGCCGCCGGGATAACAGCAGGAAGCTTCCTGGGGCCGCCTAGAGTGCGGAGGGGATGCGCGTGGCAGATGGCGAGGGCCAGGGCGTCGGTCACATCATCCGGTGTGGGCGGCTCGGAGAGGCCCAAGGTCTTGCAGACCATAGCAGCTACCTGGTGTTTGCCGGCCCGCCCGTGGCCCACCAGGGCTTTTTTGACCTGTGAGGCGGGGTAAGCATGCACCGGGATAGTGTGCTGGGCGGCGGCCAGGTAAATCACGCCCCGGGCGTGGCCCATCATTATCGCGGTGTGCGGATGCTGATACTTGGAGTAAACTTTTTCTACTACCACCACCTCTGGCTGAAACTCCGCCATTACCTCAGCGATGCCATCAAAAATAGCGGCCAGACGGCGCTCCAGGAGTTGGTCGGCCTCAGTCTGGACTATCCCGCCCTCCACCAGGCGGTACTGCTTATTGTCGAGCTGGTCAATCAGCCCGTAGCCGGTGCGGTGCAGACCAGGGTCCACGCCCATAATGCGCATAGCAACCACCGCCGCTATTATACCACCGCCAGTTGATGGCTGTAAAGGAACGACAGGTGAAATGGCAGGTGGAACGACAGGCAAAACGACAAGTATAACGGCAAACGGCCAGGGATAACTGACGACCCGTGGGCCTTTGGCTTCATTCCTTGACGCCTGGTAATATTAACAGGTAGAATACCCACGAACTCTAAGAATCGTTTAGGCGTCTAAATATGTGGAGGCGTGTTGTATACAGACAGGCTTTGAAGGGAGGCGGGTGCAATGAACAGCGGCATAAGGAAATACCGAGCCGGGTTCCCCGCAGTAGCCGTAATGGTGGTGGTAATTGGATTAGGGCTGGCTATCAGCGGCTGTGATGAGGATGATATGGAGCGTTATCTGGGACAGAACACTGCGGCCTCGGTGGAACGCCACTATGGGGTTAACCGTGACCCGCTGATTAGTGACTGGATTGATGGGGTGGGCCAGACCATGGTCAGTTTCTCCACCCGCCAGCAGATACCGTACACCTTCAAGGTCCTGCGCACTGACATAGTCAATGCCTTTGCCGGGCCCTGGGGGCATATATATGTCACCGAGGGCTTGTTGGATTTCGCAGAGACCGAGGATCAGGTCTGGTGTGTGGTGGGGCACGAGATTGGCCACGTGGAGCACCGCGACATTATGAAGTCGTTGAAGCAGAGCATGTTGTGGAGCGTTGGCGTTGGCATAATAGGCAAGAAGAGTCAGACGGTAGGGGATATCGCGGGCATCGGTCTGGGCCTGCTGAGTTTGCGGTATAGCCGCAAGGATGAGTACGAGGCCGATGATGAAGGCCGGCGGCTATCCTATCTGGCGGGCTATGACCCGCACGGCGAGATACAATTCTTTGATCGCTTGCAGAAGGAGAAAGAGCGCGGTTCGCCCTGCTACATTCAAGTGCTGCTCAGTACTCACCCGCCGACTGACCGGCGCATTAGTCGGCAGCAGCAGCAGCCGGAGCTGAATGCGAAGAATGTGGACGCGCTACTTCACATTGGCCGGGGGTATATGCGCCGCGCCCATTATGCGCAGGCCATGAAATATTTCCAGAACGCGGTAGCGTTGGCTCCCTCCTCGGCTCAGGCTCATACCGCCTTAGCTGATGCCCTGGCGGGTCGGGGCGAGCACCAGCTAGCTACTGAGCAGTATCAAGTGGCGCTAAACTGCCAGCGCGGTGACCGATACATCGCCCAGCGACTGGATCAAGCGGAGAATGCGCCGCCAATAATCCTGGCCGCGCTGACGCCCGCTGAGCGCACGCAGGCTCAGCAGGAGTTGGAGAGGGCGGGGCTGGTGGCACTGCAGGCCAGCACGGCCGCGATCCAGGCGGAACTATTCAGCCAGCAACTCAGCAGCCGAATCAACCCGGTAGTTCACCGCACCCGACAGACTACTGACGAGCTGCTGGGGCTGGCGGGCGAGGAGTTGGAGTTGGATGATTTGTCTAAGGATGCAGTGCTGGAGGCTAACGCGGCCATCGGCAAAGCTGCCGACAGTGTATATGCCGCCGAGCAGATAAAGAGTCTAATTAACAAGATTGCCCCGGAGCTCAGCCAGGCGGGGGCCGAGGCCCGTAGTTGTCTGGAGAGGATGGCGGCCGGTCACGGCTACGCCGGACAAGTCGCGATCGTCCAACGCAGTCTAGTAGAGTTGGAAGCCGCCCTCAGCGAATTACAGCAGGCGCAACAGCAGGCGCTATCTTCTACTGGGGCCATCCAGCAAGCCCAGAACTCAGCCACCGACAGTTTAGAGATAATTCAGCAGATTATGAAGTGCGACGAAGATGATAAGACCAAGAAGACTCTGCTGCTCGCTCGGGCCGGGCACACAGCAGCGCGCACTGATAGCCAAGCCCAAGCAGCATTGGCCGCGGTCCGCCGGGCTAAGAAGCCGGCGGTCAAGGCGCAACTGCGGACCGTGGTAGCGCGGCTTAACCTGAGTGGTCTGAAGGCCGGTGCGGCGCAGATGGCGGCCCTGGACGAGCTGGTCGCCTACTATACGATGGGCCAAGCCGACCAGGTAACCAGTCTCCGCGAAGAGGGCCTGGGCTATGGCGAGGCGGCGCTGGCACTGGCGGCCGCCAAGACCACGCGCCTGGCGCCGAGTAGATTAGCCGAATGTGTAGGCCCCGGCTGTAGCTTGGTGGACGAGGTAGGCAAGTTCAGTGATTCAAGTTACGGCGCTAAGGTGCTGCTGGGCTTCCTCGCCGGAGCAATGGAGCAGGAAGTTGAGGCGGATAGCTGAGAGGTCTCTCAGCTCGTTCCCCTCTCCGGGACGGCTTGTCCGCCATAGGCCCCTTAGCCGAAGGCGGAAGAGTCGCCGACGCGCCAAGGGACTCCGCTGAAGCTTCGTCCCTCTCGCGAAAGCGGAAGCAGCTTTCAGCCTTCGTAGCCGTAGGCTACTACGGCGAAGGAGACATGGCGACGGCGCGGGGCCAGGGGTGAGGCAGGATAAATAACAATATGGCTGCTTGGCCGGGCACACCGGCGCTTTCGGCTTTATACTTTGTCCCAAACCTCCTCCAGGTACTGGCGGCTTTCGCGCAGCGCCGCTTTCCTCCGCTCCAACGGCACCTGCTCCAGTTCCACGCCGATGGTGTGGACCCGCTCCGCCGACTGCGGCCTGATGACCTCGACATACTTCT
>JAUWJN010000107.1 GCA_030607655.1 bacterium | reverse complement strand
GTGTTGGCCTCCCATCCCTCGGGGGGAGTAATGAAGATGTCCTCGTCGAAATCTCTGGCGAAGCCGGTGGAGACCATATTGCTGGTGTCATGCACGAAGGCAGTATAGTAGCCGGCTTGCTTCAAGCACTGAGTAATTGTGATCTCCTCGTCACCCAGGGCCTTCCAGCCGTACACCGGCCAGTTCACATTCCCGGTAAAGGCATCGGTACGCATCGGAATTGTGGGGAAGCTGGCGCAGTAGGCGGCATCAAACCGCGTCGCATTTTGGGTAAACGCATCAATCGCCGGAGTTCTTACTTTACGGTTACCATAGCAACCCAAGTGATCCCAGCGCAACGTGTCCATACAAATTATGATGACATTCATATCATAGGGCACTCCGTTCTCTTAATACCGTGACTGCAAGATCATATCGCCTTTGTTGACGCCAATATCCTGGGCAACAAAATCGCACTTAGCCAGCAGCAAGAAGAATAGAGGCCCGTCGGCCTCACTATACGCCTCATAATTCGCTTGACCCTTGGAAATGATGAGTTCGGCGTTCGCCCAGGCCTCTTCAAACTGCGGCGAAGTATCCGGATATATGGGCACCTCGATTACGGGCACCTGGTCGGTTAACCCTGCCGCCTCGGCATCCTCCCGAGTGGCATCATTGATAAACGGTTCGCTTTTTACCGCCACGACCACGCTTTTAGACAGCATTTGCTCGATAAGCACCCGGTCAAAAACGATTTCTCCGGCATTATCAGCCAGATAAAGCACATTAGAGACTTGGGCCAGATGCTGGGTGAACAGCTCGTAGTCGTCAATGGCGAAGGGACTTTGCAGCACGCGCCCCAGGGTCGCTTCGATGTCTATCTTGAGGTGGGGTATGCCAAAATCAAGAATGTTGCCGGCAATAGCAATCTGCGTCGCCGTCCTCAAGGGATCGTCGGCAGCCGCTACAATGTCTCTCAGCCGGGGATATAACTTCAGAGCCTGGGCATTGGAATCCTTTTTGATAGCCGCATACGGGTCAGAACAATCCGCAATCTTTCCTACTATCCGCTGGACTATCTGGCCGAGCTCCATAGGTGTGGCGGTTAAGTCAGCCGTGGCCAGTTCAGCAAGCAGAGCGACCACTACACGACGGTGAACCTGTTCGTCGTCGGTAGTAAGCCGGACAGTACGGAGACCCTGCTGGAGAACACATGGTATGCAATCCAAAAAAGCCTTCATAGTTCGTTACTGCCTCTCCTCGGTACGTAATATCACTGTGAGTAACGCTATCTAACCGTACATAACCGAAGAATGCGGCGCCAAGCTCTCCCCTATTGCCCAGGTAGCTGGGCAGCAATGTTTTCCAGGGCTTGACGGATAGGCGCGGGCATTCGTGGATCAGTCAGCGCCACACCCTGGTCGGTCAATTGGACCACCTCGGGCACTAGGGGGAGGCGGCCCAGAAATGCAACGCCCATCTCTTTAGCCATATCCTCGGCGCCGCCCTTGCCAAAGATAGGAGTCTCTTTCCCGCAATCAGGACAAATAAAGCCGCTCATATTCTCCACCACGCCCAGAACTTCTAAGTCCAACTGGCGGGTGAAGTTAATGGCCTTGCGGCAATCGTCCAAACTGGCCTGCTGCGGCGTGCTGACAACTATCATTCCGTCTACATCGGGTAGGGATTGGGCAATAGTTAAGGGCTCATCACCCGTGCCCGGCGGCAGATCAACAATAAGATAATCCAGTTCTCCCCACTCCACATCAGCAATCAGTTGGCGGACGGCAATGCCCCGTAAGGGTCCACGCCATATAACGGGTGTATCCTTGTGCTGAGTGAGCATGCCCATAGACATGACCTTTATGCCCGAGGAGGTGCTCACCGGCAGTATCGCGTCACCACTTTCACTAGCGCGTGGCCTTTGCCCTTCCAGCCCTATCATCAAAGGAACATTGGGACCGGTTATGTCGGTATCTAACAATCCCACACTATGCCCCTCTGCCGCCAGAACCGCAGCTAGCCCGACAGCGACAGTAGTTTTGCCGACGCCGCCCTTGCCACTGATTATTACGAATTTATGCTTAATGGCCGCTGAGCGCTGGGCGATGAGCTTTTGTTGTTGCTCCATCTGGCGCTGTCTTTCTTCCGGGGACATCGCCTGCTTTTGCTTAGCGTCATCAGCTTGATGGTTATTCGTAGTCACGCGGATCACTCCTGTCCTTTGTAGATTAGCGGTATTGCCTAATTGTCTCCAGCATCGCCTCTACATTTTCAATTGGGGTGCCCGGGACAAAGTAGTTGGAGGTTCCCACGATGATGCCCTGGCTGCGGTTGGCCTCCTCCAGACACGATAACACTTCGGCAACAACTTCATCGCGGCTACCCAGGTGCACCGTGTGGGAGCTGATGTTGCCAATAAGAGTGAGATTGGGGAAGCTCTCGCGCAGTTCACCTAAGTCCATACCCGCCCGCCGATCAATCTCGAAGTAGCCATCAATACCTGATGTGCCGAACAAATCATCGCTGACCGGCCACAGGTTGCCATCACTGGCATAAAGATAATAAACTCCGTGCTGGTGACAGATGTCAGCAACTTGTTGTAACCGCGGCGCGACGAGATCGTGAAACATCTGGGGCGAATACATTGGCCCGGTATTGGAAGCAAAGTCAGCCCCGCCGAAAATATAGTGAAAGCCCTGACCGGCGAGAAGCGCCACGGCATGCCGGGTATATTCTACCGCTAGGTCCAGGTGGCGTGTCACCAGGTCGGGGCGCAGTGCCGCCGCCTCCATCCAAATGGCGTCGTGGGGTATTCCCACGCCCCCGGCCCCCACTCGGATAATCCGTTCCTCACCTAGCAGCCGCTGCGCCCGGGTTTCAAAGGTTTCTTCGGCACTGGGCTGGTAATCTTCCACAGATCGTTCCTGCTCAGTTAGCCGCTCATCCAACTCATCGAAAGTTGGCTTCCTTTGGGATAGATAAGGAAAGATGTGGGCCTGCTCACTGGGCGGATCGAAACGCAGTACTTGCCAATCCTTCTCCTCACCGGAGGCATACAGGAAGGTATTGTCGTCAATGCGCTTGGTAGGCTTGACATTGTATCGCCAATAGCTGGGGCGCACAATGTCGTGGTCACATACCAGGGCAACGTCTATAGCATCGTGGAACGACCGCTCCAGATATTCCTGGTGGGCATCTTCACCTTCCCAGAGCGCCACGGCCTCGCGCCATTGCTGAATGCCGCCCCCCACGTATGCCTCCCGGCCCAGCAAAGCGGAGGCCACCTGCGAACAAAACCCCAGATGGTGTATGGGAACTTTATCGGTCGGTTGCTTATCAAACACCGCCGCTATTCGTTCACGGGAAGTCATACTCACTTCAGTCCCCCAGTTCTAGGCGATTCGTATGGCACTCAATGGACAAGCTTGGCTACAATCACCACAGCCCTGGCATATGTCTGCATGAAAAATCATCGGTGGTTCATAAGGTTCTTCTTGCTCCATAATTTTCTTTGAGCAGGCACGGACCGCGACGCAAATACCATCGTTAGGAGCACACTTGTCAGGCACACACTTGTCATAGTCTATTATGGCCCTTCGTTTAGGCATTGTTATGTTTGGTCCTCTTGGTGAAGCCGAATATGTGGCCCTGGACTATGCTACCCTCGTGTATGAGCGTTTCGGCGTCTTTGCTTTGCAGACAAAAGTTTGCCTCTCTTATCTCTGTTAGAATAGCTGCCAATTCGCTGTGGTGGTCGAACACCTCGGGGTCGCCTGGGTAGAAGGAAAGGAGCCCGTCTGCGCGCAAAACTCTATACAATTCGTATAGTATTTCTTTCCGCTGTCGGCCTCGCGGGTGATACCAGGAATGCAAAACGTCATAGAGCAAGATGACATCAACGGATTCGTCTGGCAATTCGATATTCGCTCCACCAACCGTAGGCACTATCTGTATGTTCGCCAATCCGGCTGACTTCGATTGGGCCGGCAGGTCATCTATCTTGCCTTTATCCTGATCCAGCGCATAGACTATTCCGTCATTACCCACTATTCGGGCAGCAAGGATTGTATAGGTGCCTTGCCCACATCCAAAATCCAACACAATTTGACCTTTTTTAATACCTATCTTTCTTAACAACACCTCGGCCTGTTCTCTTAACCATTTCTCTGGGGGACTTCGTTTCGCATCAACCACTGCTCTCACCGACATCGCCCCCTTCTTTCTTCAAGGTGTGCACCTGATCCAG
Source organism: bacterium (assembly GCA_030607655.1). GTDB lineage: Bacteria > Armatimonadota > Zipacnadia > Zipacnadales > Zipacnadaceae > JALGTV01. The sequence goes on along the minus strand of JAUWJN010000107.1, from coordinate 3,532 downwards.
GAGCAGGTGTTGGAGGCGATCCAAGGAGACTGCATACGGCTCTATGGGCAGCTTCATCCAGTCTGAGAACTCAAGAAGCTTCTGAGGAAAATTGGCTATGTACTCATCATAAATTCCCACTGCATCTAACAGAATAGCCTTGTCATTTTGCGGAAAGGTCTCGTTAGCTTTCCCGATGTCCCAATCCTTAAAAATCCGCTTCCAGTACTTTAGCCAACCGGCGGTGAGCCAATAAACCTTGTAGCCGCCACTTATCATTTCGCGCTGCTCGGCGCTAGCCAGTATGTCAATACAGTTTGCTGCTCTTATTCGCGACATCTGCCCGCTCTGTTCGTTGATTATATCGTCCACTAAGCGGGGCGGCTCTGAGGACATATCAATATAGCACTTCTGCCCATAAACAACGATAACTTTGTCAGAATATTTCTGGGCACGGGTCAGTTGCCGGCTAAGATGCCTCTTAAGTTCGGTCTTATTTTCGTGTAAGCCAGGAATCGTATACAAAATCTTATCAGCATCTAAGAAGCTAGTCTGTGCCAAGCAATTTAGTTCCGGGCTTAAGGTACCACACGATACAATGGTAAAGCCCTTGAAAGTTCTCATAGAGCGAACTCTCCTAATAAGCTGTCGCTAGTCGTTTGCTTGGGAAGCTGGCTGTGGTTTCTCGTGGTCGAGGGCTGCTCTTTTCTGCCTGATTTGGTAGTCAAGGTCCTCCAACCTCTGAAACATAGCAGGAGATAGCGAATGGGCAGGTAGGCTGTCTTTAAGAGAAGCTAACTGCTTTTCCAAATCACTAATCTCCTTTAGTAATTGTGCTCTTCGTCGGTTATTAGTATCAGTTTTGTTCATCTACCTGTCTCTTATTTAGAGCCTGCTACTGAAGTCGGCGGCGTGTTGTACATTCTTGTGCTTTCTGGCTTCTACCAAAAGATATTCACCTATCTCATACATCCGAATATTACTAAATCCATATTCTAATAGTAATTCCCCCCATTCTTCCCGGGAGATAGCCAGGAAGCCATGCCAGCCATGGGCGATAAATCCCTTTACTCCGACTAAGAAGTCTATACACAGGAAGCTGCCGGTAGGTTTCAGCAGCCGGTAGACGGCCTGCAAGCACTCTAACTGGTTCTGCATACAATGCATCGCCTGACTGGAGACTATGTAGTCAAAAGTATTGTCAGGTTCGGCAAGTTCCCTTATGTCTGCCCGTCGAAAGTCAACATTCCCTCCTTCGGAGCGGGCCTGCTGCTGGGCCGTACGAATGCTGTCCTTGGAATAGTCAAATGAGCCGGAGTCAATCCCCAGGATCCGAAAGCCTTGCTGGGCCAGTTTAAAGGCCAGGAATCCTTCTCCCGTGCCTACGTCAAGTACGTAAGTATGGGAAGGTGCACCTTCTAGCAGCGATAGTACCTTTTCGGCGGCGCGTTCCTTACCCCCTGACTCAGACTGGTTTTCCCGTTCAATCCGGCCACGCGCACGTCGGCCATGCCAGGTTATCTGCCACTTGCCGCCCGGACTATCCCACTCAATAAATCCTCGCTCCCGGAGATTTGACAGAACCTTGTCCATCTCAGCACTGGCTACCCACAGAACCCCGGCAGGTCGGTAAACGCGATTACCAGCACTGCGTTGCTTGATCTCTTGGATCAGTTGCGTCTTGGTACGGCTTTCCTCAGTCAGCAGTACTAGCACATAGTACCTTAGGAATTCTCTTAGGCTGGGACCACTACGAGTTCGGCGCATAGCGTGCCTTCTTTACTGCGCCTGAGCTAATGCTGGGGCTACCAGGGAGATGGCTTGAACCGGACACTGGGCGGCACAGGTCCCACAACCCTGGCATAAAGTGGCATCTACCGCGGCTCTTCCATTAGGGCTCATGAAGATTGCCTGCACAGGACAGACGGCTTCACATCGCCCACAGCCGATGCACAGATCAGTGTTAATCTGAGCAATGGGCCTAGTGGTCGTGACATGTCCCAGCGCCACCGAAGTGGGTGGAACATAGCCGGGGACTACCGAAGCGGACGCCCGCCAGTTCAATGACGCCCACGCTACTATTGGCCGCGGATAATTCTTACCCGCTCGTCTTCGGCTTCGCATAGCAAGCCCACTCTGAAATTACAAAACTTTCCCCGTCTGTTTTCATGCACGCCCAGACAAAATTAAAAGAGCTTATCAGGAATAATAGGGAATATTCTTTACTATCCCAGAGGGCAGGTACCCGTGGGGCAAGAAGCACCTGACGAAGACGAACCTGCCGACGCATGACTGACGGCGGCTGAGATTAGTCGCTTGGTGTTCTTGCTACCACAATTCGCGCATGTTGGGGCGGCAGCTTTGAAGTTAGGCTGGAGTACTTCCTGGATTTCCCCACATTCCTTACATTCATATTCATATAGCGGCATAGACTTCACAACCTTGTTTAGTAATCTAGTAATTGTTCCAAGCCGGCCCAGGCCTCCCGCAACCCGGCCGCCACCGGACTATTTCCATACTCCACTAGCGGCACCTGGGCGGATAGCGCCTCGGTAACTGTCTCATCATAGGGCAATTCCCCCACAATGTCAAGTCCGTGCTGAACGCAGTAATCACGGATGCGCTGAGTGTTCTCTTCGTTAATATCAGCCTTATTTATGAGTAGTGTGGCGGGAATATTAAAGTGTCCAATCAACTCAGCGACGCGCTCCATATCGTGAATGCCCGACAGGGTCGGTTCGGTCACAATCAAAGCCATGTCCACATCGGCCAACGCCGCCACCGTGGTACAGCCGATGCCCGGCGACCCGTCAATCAATATCAGCGGCAAGCCTCGCTGGAGGGCTAAGTCTTCGGCTTTCTGGCGTACAATGGTTACCAGCCGGCCCGAACTTTCAGCAGCCGGTAATAGCTTGGCGTGAGCTAATGGCCCATAAGGGGTATCTGATACAAACCATTTTCCGCAAGACACTGTCTCCAGTGCGAGGGCGTGATGCGGACAGGCCAGTACGCATATCCCGCAGCCCTCGCAGGCCAGTTCATCAATCTCCTCAGTGGTAATGGCCCCGAACCGGCAGCGGCGCTCACACTCTCCACACTGCTGGCATAAACTCTCATCGCGCACCGCGATCTTAGCCCCGTAGAAGTCGCCAGAGTCTACTAACGTCGGATGCAATACCAGATGCAGATTCGCGGCATCCACATCGGCATCAGCAAGTACCTTGTTATCAGCCAGGGCACCGAAGGAGGCCAGCACCGTGGTCTTTCCCGTGCCGCCCTTGCCGCTGACCACCGTCAATTGTTTGAGGGTCTTATTCATAGGTACCAATCATTTCTCTACTCAAGCTATTGCAATATACTGGTAACGTGTCAGGGCAAAGATGCCCCTCCTACAGCGTTTGTAAGCATGTTGTAGCGGAAGATAGCGGCAGTCGGCCCTTAGGGAGATGGCCCTGTAGGTAATCCAGGGCACTCGCCGGCCGCCGCTAACTATTGGATAGAGCCTGATACTACCACCGCCGGCCCATACCCATACCGCGGCCCATACCCATAC